>NZ_JBFRMM010000025.1:0-58603 GCF_041470465.1 Vibrio sp. 10N.261.55.F4
AAATCGGTGTCGTTAGCCAATACATCAACGGTTACTGTGCTGTTTTCTTCCACTGCACTAGTGTCGGCGTTTGCGATTGGAAGGTCATTAGTGCCGGTGACTGTGATAATTAACGTTGTTGTATCAGTTGCACCTTGGTCATCAGTTACTGTGACTGGTACTTCAATCTTTAGTTCTTCACCTTCGGATAGATAACCATAAGAAGACGCATCGAATTCATAACTACCATCTTCGTTTAAAGTTAGACCTTCAACTAAGGTGTCCGTAGTAAACACTAGTGGTTCACCTACAGGTTGATCTACATCCGTAGCATTGATGCTACCGCTAATAACCTGGTCCTCTAATAAGGAACGGTCCTTAGGCTCTGCTACTGGCGCATCATTCACTGGCGTAACATCAATTGTGACAGTTAACGTGTCTGTCAGACCAGTTTCATCCGTCACGATAACTTGGAAGCTATCTGGGCCGTTATAGTTTGTATCTGGAGTGTATTGCCAAGAGCCATCTTCATTTAGGGTAAGGCTACCGTTAGAAGGGCCCGATTCAACTGAGAAGGTAAGAAGGTCATTATTTGCATCGGTCGCAGTTAACTGGCCGCTTAACAAAGTATCTTCTGGAACAGATGCACTTAGTGCATCTTCAAGCGCGCTAAAAGAAAGGTCTACAAAGATTGGCTCTTGTTGTGCGAAACGGAATTGCTCTAGAAGGCTCAGGCTTTGAGTTCGCGACATGCCCAGCGCTTCAAATCCCGTTGTTATAAATTCGGTTGCTGGGATCGTTTCTTCACCGTCTCGCTCTACAGTCCCACTAGTTGCCAAGCTTGAACCATTTTGACCAGCAGCGGTAGCGAACTCATCTCCTAACTCAGTAGGGTCTTCACCTTCTTCTAATGCGGCAAAAATATTTGCGATATCCTGGTCTAGTTCAACTTCACCGTCTTCAGGTGAAAAACGCTTAACTGATACCTGAGGTTCATTAGGTCCATTTTGAGATTCAAGAGTTACATCTCCAGCCTGTAGAGGCTCTCCCTCTTCGAGTACTCTAACCGTGCCATCAACTGAAATAACAATGCGCTGACCCAATGCAAGAGCACCGGTCAAATTCAATGCTGTAATGTCCATATCAACCCCTAAAAACCATTTTCGCTTGTCACGTCAACTTTGTGACATCTTATTTATAATATTAGCCGAAATATAACATTTAACATCACATAATTCCTAGTTATGAATCGTGCATTTAACATACCGAGTGACAAGGTAATGACGCTGATCACATCACACAATAATGAAAGTGCTCACACTATCAATATAAGTTATTGTGTTTGCGAAAAATAACAGAGCTAAAAACGTAAAATTGACGTTCTCAAAATCATCATAAAACGCACAGCAAACTGTTAACAACTTTACAACCATTTACGGTAGCTTCTCGAGCGAACGTTATTTTTTTGGCGGTTCATCTAAATTTCGTATCTAGCACATTAAAAAGCGTAGGTTTAGATGCAGTCCAATTTGGAGAGATGGAAATTGAATTACATTCAAACGACAACATTAGGGTTAGCTATAGCGCTAAGTTTGCCGACAACAGCACAAACCTTAGAGCAAGCCGTTGCGTTTACATTAGAAAGCAACCCTGAAATCAAAAGTGCTTATAACGAATATATCAGTAAGCGTTATCTTAACGACGCTTCTGGTGGTGCTTATCGACCAAGTATAGACTTAGATGGTGGGATTGGTTATGAACATACTGATCTAGCAACCAACCAAGACACTACCGATCTGACTAGAAAAGAAGCAACGATCACCTTGACCCAGTTAATATGGGATGGCGCTAATACATCCAATGATATTGACCGTACTGCGGCTGATGCAGAGTCCGTGCGCTATCAACTACTATCTAACGCGCAAGACATCGCTTTAGAAGTAACAAAGGTTTATCTTGATGCAGTGAAAGCCTATGAAGTGCTTTCTCTTTCGGAAAGTAACTTAGCGACGCACAAAGAGATATATAACGATATTCGTAAGCGCGTGGAATCAGGTATTGGTTCAACCGCAGATATGTCACAAGTTGAAGCTCGTATTGCGAAAGCGCACGGGAATTTGCTTGCTGCTCAAAACAACCTTTTTGATACGCATACTCAGTTTAAAAGACTTGTTGGTCAATCTCCTTTAGGGTTAACTTTCCCTCGCGCAGATGCGGGTGCAATTCCTTATACCGTTGATGGTGCGTTGGCAAAAGCGTTTAACCAGCATCCAGTCATTAAGATTGCACAAGCCGATGTTGACTCAGCGAAGTTCCAATACAAACAATCTAAGAGTACCAACTACCCGACTGTTTCTTTTGAAGCCGCTCAAACTTGGCGTGATGACGCCGGTGGTACAGAAGGCAGCAGCGATGAGTTTTCTGCCATGGTTCGTTTAAGATACAACCTTTACAATGGTGGTTCGGATCAAGACCGCACAGAAAGTGCAGCCTACCAACTCAACAAAGCCAAGGACCTTCGCGAAAGCACTTACCGCAATGTAGAAGAGAGTCTACGTCTTTCATGGAGCGCACTTGATTTAACGGTTCAGCAAAAAGAATTCCTATCTGACCACGTAGACTCGGCATCAGACACGGTTATCTCATATGAGAAACAATACCGCATCGGTAAACGTACCCTTCTCGACTTGCTCAACACCGAGAATGAATTATTCGAAGCTCGTAAAGGCTATTTAGATGCTAAGTATGACGAGCAATACGCAAAATATCGCGTAATGAACGCAACTGGTAACCTACTCATCGGTTTACGAGTTGAGATCCCAGAAGAATGGAATGAAAAGGTGGAATATTAATGAAGCTTACCAACACAGTATTATCGCTTTGCTTCATGGTTGTATCTACCAATGCTCTAGCTGAAAACAACGAGGACGAATTTGAATATCGCGCTCTTCCGCCTGTCACTCAAATTTACGATCTTCAAGATGATGACAATGACGGTGTAATCAACGCGCGAGATTTATGTCCCGATACGCAAATTGGTGCCGAGATCGATAATGACGGTTGTGGCTCATATTTCGAGTCATCGGAAAAGAAAGAGCTGCATATACTCTTCGCTAATAATTCCACGGAAATAAACCCTGTCTTTCTAGGGCAGATACGCCAAATGGCTGCGTTTTTGAAGCGCTACGAGAGCACCAGCATTGAATTGCAAGGTTATGCCAGTAAAGTTGGTAACGCGGCACACAACCTAAAGCTTTCGAAAGAACGTGCATCGCATGTAAGACGTGCGCTAATCAGCAACGGTATTCAGCCATCTAGAGTCAACATCGTCGGTCATGGCGATTCTGAATTCAGCAGCGATGACACTCAAATCAATCACGCACTGCATCGAAAAGTTATTGCTTCGGTTGTTGGATTTAAGGGTAATATCAAAGAAGAATGGCACATCTTCACCAAAATCAAAAAGTAGGTGTTACTCTGCTTTTTCCATACTGAAACGTTATCTTAAGTTAACGTTTCAGTATGGTGATAATTCCTTGAATAGCATATACCTAAGCCGTCTATAATGTTAATCTTGCCACGTTATCAACATAGAGAATTAATCCATGAGCAAACTAACAGCTGATACTCAAGCAAATCTAGAACTTTTCGTTTCTGAAACACAAGAAACTAAACTGGTATGGGGCCTTCGCAACGAAGAAGGTTGGCTAGCATGTGACTCAAGTGAATTCGAAAACAGCGAAGTGATGCCATTCTGGTCTTCAAAAGAAGATGCTCAAACTCACAACGTTGAAGAGTGGGCTGACTTCGAAGTATTAGAAATTCCACTAGATATCTTTGTAGAAGATTGGTTACTGACTCTTGCTGAAGACGGCGTTCTTGTTGGTACTAACTGGAATGCAACATTAGAAGGCAAAGAACTTGAGCCTTCTGACCTAGCGAAATTATACATCTAATTTCCGATATCGGTCGCACGATTCGCGCGACCGATATACCTCTGATTAGTATCAATAAATTAGAGACCTACCTCGCATAACCACGTAGTCGCACCATTCAAAATTTGAAGCAACATCAAACTAATAATAGAATATCGTTCTTTATCTGATTGATCGTCTCTTGTGAATCACTTCGTTTTTGTTACCTTTCTACTATTCATTAGCTTTTGTTCTTATAGCCAAGTATCAACATCAGATCGTGACCACAATTCACCAGTCTATACCCCCAATCTAAGCTCTACTCCAAATGCTGATTGGAACGCGCTTTATCTCTCTACTTTAAACCACTCTCCTGAGCGCGCATTAAACATGCTGCAAACACGCTACATCGGCTCAACGGTTTATGGAGATAAGCTTTACCTTGCGTCTCTTCTGTATCAATACATGAGCCACCGAGATCAGCCGTTCTACGGAATCGCTTCAAACGACAATGACTACCAAGCGATAGAAACAGCGTTTATTTCTGCTCTGAGGAAAGACGGCAAAGGCCAATATGAACAAGCACAACAAGGCTTTCTAACACTTTTGGCGAAAATGCAATCTCGCAGTGATTTAACTGGTAAAGCCTTACTAAAGTACCAGCTATGCCGATCGCTTAACGAGCAAGCTAAATACCATCAAGCGAACTATTACTGCTCTGCCCTTCAGTCAGATTTACATGACATCGCTGACCCTGTATTACCAAAATTCGGGACTTATCGAGTCATCGCGAACAATCATCATTTCCGCAGTGACTATCAAGCTGCACTAGACACCTACCTATCACTAATAAACGTGTTTCCACAAGGGCATGATATTTCAGGGGTTTACAACGATGTGGGTAACTTGCTCAAAGAATTAAAGCAATATGAAAAATCGGCGGAGTATCTAGAGCAAGCTCTCATTCTCAGAGTAAACGCTTCAGATTTAATGAAAGCACAAGTGCATCACAGCCTTGCGGATCTCTACCTTAACCAAGAGCAAAGTGAACTAGCAATTCACCACTTTCAGACAGCAAGAACACTGCTGAGCTCAACGTCGCATAGCTACGGTATTGCACTCACAAGTCTTGGCTTAGGAAAAGCGTACACTCAAACGAAAAACTATGATGTGGCGAGAACCTACCTAATTGAGTCTCTTTCAGCTTCGAGCGAACTGAGCAATGATGTCATTCGCATCAATGCTTACTTGGCGATCAGCGATATGTTCGAAGAACAGAAACTGCCAACGGAAGCACTCAACTATGCTCAACAAGCGCTAGAATTAGCTGAACAAGTCACAAGGCATAAATACATCGCGCAGTCACTTCTTCAGCTTTCTGATATTCATCAATCACTCAGCGATTACCAACAAGCTTTCTATTTCTACCAGCGATACTCGTCAATACAAATGGAAGCTAGAGATATCGACAATCGACTCGCACTCGAAGCGCTCGGCCTGACGCACGCCAAATATGAACAAGAACTAGAAAGCTCTTTCCTGACACATCAGACGAAACTCGACCGTGTTCAAATTGAAAAAATGGAACATCAAAGATGGATGTACAACATCGTTGTTATTCTGTTGCTTTGCGCTGCAAGCTTCACGGTATTGATAAACAAAACGGTTCGCGCAAAAGCAGCAATTGATGGCTTAACGAAAGCATATAGCCGAACTGAGATAATTCGAAGAATCAAAAGAGTGAAACGCTGTAAAGGGACGGACAAACAGCATGTGCTCGTGCTGCTCGATCTCGATAAGTTTAAGAAGATTAATGATGAGCATGGGCACCCTACTGGTGATCGGGCACTGGTCCATATTAGTGATCAAATTAGAAAACACTTAGTGAATGGTGAATTGTTTGGTCGCTTAGGGGGTGAAGAATTTGTCATCATGTTAACCGATACCCCACCAGCAGAGGTACGAGAACGCGTTGAAGAGTTGCACTACGCCATTTCAAGCACTGTCTTTTTATCAGAAAGCAAAAAGTCACTTAATGTGACCGCGAGTTTTGCTTATCTAGCAACCTCAAACGCATTAAGTGACTTTGATGACTTGTATTCAGTGCTTGACCAAGCACTCTATCAAGCCAAAAGCAACGGCCGAAACTGCATCATTGATGCTTACAACGAACCAATTGATTGACCTGAGGTTATTTATTCTCAGTCTGTTTGCGAACCAACTCAGCCATAATACCTTCACGATCACCTAGGTAATCGTTAAGGCCAACTTTACGCAGTTCACACGCTGGGCAATCGCCACAACCATCCCCGACAATGCCATTGTAACAAGTCAGTGTTTTATTTCGAACAAGCTCAAGTGCTGAGTACTGGTCGGCCAACGCCCATGTTTCAGCTTTGTTGAGCCACATTAACGGTGTTTTAATATCAAGCGGCTTGTCCATACCTTGTACAAGCGCAGAGTTCATCGCCTTCACAAAGTCATTACGACAATCAGGGTAACCAGAAAAGTCTGTTTCACACACACCTGTAATCACGGTTTCAGCACCGATTTGGTAAGCGTAAATACCCGCTAGAGTCAGAAATAGAATATTACGACCAGGAACGAATGAATTCGGCAGCCCATTCTCTTGCAGCTCATGAGACACAGGAATATCGTCACGAGTCAAAGAGCTGATAGCCAGTTCATTCAACAGAGTCACATCCATCACTTTGTGCGCTTTCACACCAAGCTCTTTCGACAATGACTCAGCAACTTCAATCTCGAGTCTATGGCGCTGACCATAATCAAACGTAATCGCATGAACTTCATCATACTTTTTTAATGCTTGAACAAGACACGTTGTTGAGTCTTGACCACCACTGAATACTACCACTGCTTTTTTCATCTTAAATCCTTACGAGAACCTTCTACTAGCGACTTATCTTGCCCAGTAAAAATACAACCTATGCGATGCTCAAATATTTGTGAGTTTGTATTGATAAGCGCCAATTGCGCTCAATGCAGGTATCAATACAAAGCTGAGTAGCGCGGTCTTTTTGGCTGATTGGTTGCAGAGCGATAACAGTGTCGTTAGGAACTGCTGCTCGCTCCACTAAACCGTCAAGTTGTTCGATGTCTTTGCTTGTACCTACTGGATGCTTAATTTCGTTAGCACGTTGCAAGGCGCTATCTAAGATTTCCAGTTTCGCTTTCATCGCCACTTTCGGTGACACCGTAACCCAAGTGTCCGGTGTGGCTTTAACTTCTGATGTTCCGCTAGTCTCAATCTGACAGCGACAACCGTGCTGCTCAAACGCTTCAGTAAGAGGAACAAGATCATAAATGCATGGCTCACCACCAGTAATCACAATGTGCTTAGCAGTGTAACCTTGCTTGATATATTCATTCACGATTCCTTGAGCATCGATTGCTGACCAAGTAGGTGAATCTTCTGTCTTAACCATAATATCGCCAAGGCTGGTTTCCTCTTCTGGCAACGCTTCCCAGGTCTGCTTGGTATCACACCAAGAACAGCCCACTGGGCAAATTTGCAGACGAACAAAAACAGCGGGAACGCCAGTAAACACGCCCTCACCCTGAATGGTTTCAAACATTTCATTAATCTTGTACAACTTTCCCTCAGCTCAATCATTTGATGAAATTAATCAACCGCAGACCTTAAAGCACTTCCCCCTTTTGGTCAAACAAATGAGTACTGATAAATGAGTTGATCAAAGCCCTAGCCTGAACTTTCAAGTTCCCTTATCCTTTCGCCCATAGATTTCGTTAGCTTTTAATTTTTTAGTAAGGAACAACATGTACAAACTGATTGCTCTTGATATGGATGGCACACTACTCAACAGTGAAAAAGTGATTTCTCAAGAGAACAAAGACGCAATCGCCAAAGCACGAGCTGCAGGTGTGAAAGTAGTTCTCGCTTCTGGTCGCCCTTTAGAAGGCATGCAAAGCAAATTAGATGAGCTTTCGATTGACGGCGAAGATGACTTTGTACTCTTCTACAACGGCTCTATGGTTCAGAACGTATCGACAAAAGAGATCATTCACAGTGAGATCAGCAACGGTAAAGCCGCAAAAGAGATTGCTGCCCTCGCTGAACAGCTTGGTGGTTATGTCCATGCTTTCAGCAAGATCCACGGCTTAATCACACCTGAGAACAATGAGTACACTGGTATTGAAGCGCGTATTAATTGCTTAGATATAACCGAGTTCGACTTTTCTCAACTAGAAGATGACCACGAAATCATCAAAACTATGATTGTCGCTGAACCAAGCAAGCTGACTGAAATCATCGGTAAGTTGCCACAAGAGCTTAAGACTCAGTTTACTATCGTACAAAGTGCACCATTCTTCTTAGAGTTCCTAAACCCGAAATCAAACAAGGGTGTCGGTATTGAAGCGATAGCGAAACACTTAGGCATTAAAGCGGAAGAAGTCATCTGCATGGGTGATGCTGAAAACGATCACCATATGCTTGAATACGCAGGCCTTGGCATTGCAATGGAAAACGCAATGGAAGAAACCAAGAAACTGGCGGATCACATCACAGCTAGCAACGACGACCATGGTGTAGCGGTCGCGATTGAGAAGTTTATCTTCAACTCATAAACGCTCAACAGGTTCTAATAAGAATTACTTTTTGCTTGTTTCAGAAATGACAAAGGCTGTGCACTGCACAGCCTTTTTGATTTTGTGTTAGTCGAGTCGCTTACTCTCTTTTCCATGGCAGACGAAATGCCACCACACCAAACAGAATCAAGATTGGGAAACGTAACGTTTCAACAATAAATGAAGCAATACCGCTGAAAGAGACAAAGCTTCCAGCCCAGCTAATCAGCAGATTTCCCGCTAACAACATCGCCATCACTCCAAGAACGATCTTGAATGAGAACTGACCAACCAAAGGTTTCGAGTCTGTTAACGTCACTAGGCATGCAATCGTCATCAAAATCGCCACCCAGAATGAGAATGTTGGCAGTGGCCATATCACCGTCAGAACAATCGACAGTAAGCACAATGCCCACCAAACACCTTTAGAACTCAATAAGGCGCTAATATCAACATCCGGTTTCGCGTCTAATCTCACGATATGCCACGTCGTTAAAGCGCCTAATACGCCACCCATTAATACATCACTAAAAAACGCACTACCTGAATAAGACTTAAATAGCATGATCCACAGCAGGCCAGCGAGCACTACCAGAATGGCTTTTTGCTCCAAGAGGCGCTTTAGTTTCCAAAAGACTAACAAGGTTAAACTGACCCACAAGGCAGCCAACAGACTTGGAAAACTATACCCACTGCTTATCACCAGTTTCAATGTTGGCAAGTAAGCGTGTGGACGTGGAAAACCAAAACCTTGGTGCGCGATTAAAGTAAGTAGTGTCACCGAGATCAAAGTGAAGCCAAACTTCAACGCGAAGTTACGGCCAAAGTACCAAGCAATTAACGGCAATATCACAATGAAGACCCATGGCTTGGCCAACAAGTCAGTCAAAAGCACAGTATTCGCAAATACGCTTGGCATCTTATCGAACGTGTTTTGAAGTGACACAATCCAATTTAATTCAACTTGATGGACTTTGGGTGCCGCGCCCACCAGCTCAGTCACATACGTCACCGGTTGATCTGTCGCAGATAAAAACAGCTCGTTAATCTCAGACCACTGTTCTGGGTAGCGGTATTGGTGATCTTGCAATTCAGTAGGAGGAAGTAACATCGCTCGGCTGACTTCCACGCCATAATGAGGAGCAAACCAAATCGGCAGCTCAAAGCCACCTAACTCATTTCGAGCCTTGTAACTGATCACTTCAGAGTCAGAAATACAATCAAACACGACGGCACTGTCGGTATAACCTAGCACATCACCGACCGTTACCGACAAACCCGCCTCTTCCCAAGTTTCTCGTTGCGCCGCGACCGATGGCGGTTCACCAGAAACCACAGTGCCTCCCGGTAGAGACAATTGACCTGTAATCAACTCATCAACCAACACGATTTGGTTATCAGCACGTACTACACACAAGGCGCCCGCAATATGATCGGGCAAAGTGTTGCTTGCCCAAGCGGAAGTAGTACTCAAAAGAGATAATATGAAAACTAATAAATATCGAATAGCCAACGAGTTTACCTAAAAATAAGAGAAAAAGTTAAAGACTGCTCTAGTGTAATCAAACACGCACAAAATCGCTGTCTACGTTTTGTGCAAAGCCTTCCTCATCCATTGAATGTGAGGTGTGAACCCCATTTTTTGATAGAAGTCCTTGGCAGGTGAATTAAAGTCCCAAACCTCTACAAAGACTTGTTCAACCCCATAATCATCAAAAGTCGCTTCAACTTTGCTAAACAACTTTTCAGCAATCGATTCTTTTCGATAATCAGGCAAGACAAACAGTTCATCGACACTCCCCATCGGCACCGATTTACTCACCGTTGAGATAAGCTCACAAAAATGTCCGGAGATAAAGCCAACAATGAGCTCACCTTTTAATGCCACATAAACCAAGCATTCAGGATCATCCAAGTAACGTGCAATGCTTTTTTCCTGCTCAATCTCTTCTGCCGTTTTAAAGTGCTCTGGGCTAGCAAGGTGGTGATGATGGTGGAGCTCGAACATTAACTCGTTAAGTTGTTCCAAATCCGTGTGTTTTGCAGCCCTTAAAGTGACATTCATGACTATTGCGCTTCTCAAACCAAATTAATATCTAAACTGAGTCTAGTTTACTTGGCGTGAGTATCTATACAAGTTATTGAATTAATTCATTGTTTGAAGTGCGTATTTTAGATACAAAAACGGCCACATTACGTGGCCATTCTGTTTGAATGATTTTCAATTGAACGAATATCTAGGCTTTAGCTTTAGTTGTAGCTTCAGCTTTATGCGCCGTTGTCCTCTTTCTCTTCTTTGAGATCAGCAAGCTGTTGTTCTAGTTCAATAAGCTTGATTTCAGCCTCTACTTCAGCAACTCGCTTTTCTGCATCGGTGCGATTGTCTTGCGCCAGACCATCAGCAGTAACTTGGGTTCGTTGTGCGTTTCTTGCATCATCCGTATCTTTCATTGAACCAGCAACACCACCGGTCACACCACCCAATGCAGCACCCTTCGCGGCTAAGCTCGCATCTCCAGTTAGAGCGCCTGCTGTCGCTCCTAATAAAGCACCACCCACAGCACCACGATTACGTGCAGCATTCTCATTTTCGTTATCCATTGCTGGTGATGCGCAACCAGAAAGAGTCACAATCAGTGTCGCTAAAAGAAAAGGTTTAGTGAATTTCATAGGAGTCTCGCTTAGTTCTTCGTTTGGAGTAAAGCCATCTTAAGCAGAACCGTTAATGGGATAAATAAAGCCACGTTTAGACGATACATCATGTTCAGTTATGTATCATTCAACCATCGCATAAGTGCTTATTGATATATATCTTTGAGCTCGCCTTAGCCTGACAAACAAAAAAGGCGACCAATAAGGTCGCCTCAATCGAACTTTCTCTATAATTCTTCTCTTTCAGATGCCGCTCTTAGCCTTTGGACCAAAAGTTTTGCATATTTTCTGCACTAGGTGGTGGCCTAACACCGCAATCTCGATAATGATTTTTATCGCCGATCCCCAGTATCTTGCCATTTTCGTCATCAATCATTGCGGCAACTTTAACACCGTCTCCCACATGACGAGTTAACACAACAATTTCACCGGCTCTTTCAGATCTTACCGCGCCTAAGATTTGATATTCGTAGCGGCCTTTCCTTGAATTAACGATCATCTTCGAGTTAATCGGGTCGGCTTCATACCCCACGCCCATATCAAAAACCGCTTGATAGAGATCGACGCCAGTCTTGGACACACATTTAAATATCTTGGGATGACTCAATGGCTCTAGCAACGCCCTACTCGCTTCATCCTTTGAAATACTGGCACTAGCAGCACCACTGACCAGTAAAGCAATCAACAAAAAGTAAGCTCGCATAAAAAGACCTCAATATGTGGGATTCATAATGAGGTCATAGTAAACGCAATGGATAAGCGGATGAATAAATTAGAGTTTAGGTAAACTATCACGCTGGATTATGTATAAATCAACAAGCCGAAGGTGAGATTACCTAAACTGCGACGTCTATTTGCCGAGCTTTTCAGCAATTTCAGTTAAGCTGGTAGGGTCGTCAATAGTTGAAGGCACCACATATTGTTCACCTTCTGCGATCTGCCGGATCGTTCTACGTAAGATCTTACCTGAGCGTGTCTTAGGTAACCTCTCAACAACCAAGGCTTGCTTAAAACAAGCTACCGCGCCGATCTCATTACGAACCTTGCCAACCAATTCCCTTTGCAACTCAATGCCATCGACTTTTACGCCATCTTTTAACACAACTAGACCTAAAGGAAGTTGTCCTTTCAAGTCATCGTGAATACCAACAACGGCACATTCAGCAATCGCGGGGTGACCACCCACGATCTCTTCCATTTCACCAGTAGACAATCGATGCCCAGCAACGTTAATCACATCATCAATACGCCCCATGATAAACAGATAACCGTCTTCATCGAGATAACCACCGTCACCAGAAACATAATAGCCCGGGAACTGACTCAAATAGCCAGATTCAAACCGATCATGATTGCGCCATACCGTGGGTAAACAACCAGGTGGCAATGGTCGTTTGAGTGCGACAAAACCTTGTTGATTCGTTTGTGCGATTTCACCTAGCTCATTGAGAATCTCTACTTGGTAACCCGGTACAGGTTTGGTTGAAGAACCCGCTTTTACAGGCAAAGATTCAAGTCCTGTAGGATTCGCAGAGATAGCCCAACCCGTTTCCGTTTGCCACCAGTGGTCGATAACCGGTTTGCTCGTATGAGATTCAACCCAGTCTAATGTTGGCGGATCTAAGCGCTCTCCCGCCATAAAAATCGACTTGAGCGATGATAAGTCATATTTGGTGAGTAACTCGCCTTCGGGATCTTCTTTCTTGATGGCTCTAAACGCTGTTGGCGCGGAAAACAACACATCAACCTTGTACTCTTCACACACACGCCAGAATGCGCCTGGGTCTGGCGTTCTGACTGGCTTACCTTCAAACAGAATCGTAGTACAACCATGAATCAGTGGCGCATAAACAATATAGGAATGCCCAACCACCCAGCCAACGTCGGAAGCAGCCCAAAACACGCCGTCTTGTGGCATATCATAAATAGTGCTCATCGAATACTTCATGGCGACCGCATGGCCGCCATTATCGCGCACCACGCCTTTTGGCTTACCCGTCGTCCCTGATGTATACAAGATATATAGTGGGTCAGTCGCTAGAACAGGCACACATACGTGAGGCAAAGCATCCTCAACAGCTTGCTGCCAAAGTACATCACGTTCGTTGTTCAATTCGGCTAGAGACTGCTCTCTTTGGAATACCACCACTTTCTCAGGCTTCCATCGGCTGTCCATGATCGCGCGATCGACCATCGGCTTATATGGCAGGACTTTATTTATCTCGACACCGCAGGATGCAGTAATCAACACCTTGGGCTCGGCATCTTCAATTCGAACGGCAAGCTCATGAGGGGCAAAACCACCAAACACCACCGAATGCACCGCACCTAGTCGTGCACAGGCCAACATTGCCATCGCCGCTTCAGGAATCATTGGCATGTAGATCACCACACGATCACCTTTGGTAACGCCTTGCGTGGCTAACATACCAGCGACTTTAGCCACTTGGTTACGCAATTGATTGTAAGTGTACGAGGATTGAGTTCCTGTAACTGGAGAGTCGTAAATCAGTGCGGTATTGTCACCTCGCCCATTTTCACAATGATAATCCAGCGCGAGCCAGCAGGTGTTCATCACCCCATCAGGAAACCAACGCTCAATTCCGTTATCGTCAGTTTGTAATATCGTTTTAGGTGACTCAAACCAATCAATTGCTTGTGATTGTGTTTCCCAAAACGAATTTGGGTCTTCCCTCGCCCATTGATACTCGGTGATGTAATCTGTTTTTCTAGTCATTCGATTCGTAGCAGACATAGTGCATCCTCCATGATTTATCCATTTGTCCAAGCAACTAGCTTTTAGCAGTGTCACTTGGGTGCACTCTTTTCTCAGCGTTGTATTCGTGAACATTTAACCGTTCACGACAATCGCTTTACTTGGGAAAAGGCACACGAATGGCACCTTCCATGATCACTCGGGCACTACGACTCATAATCGCCCGTTCTATTTTCCAACCGCTTTCCGTTTGAATAGCTTTAGCACCCACTTTTAAGGTTCCTG
This sequence comes from Vibrio sp. 10N.261.55.F4, assembly GCF_041470465.1. Classification (NCBI taxonomy): domain Bacteria; kingdom Pseudomonadati; phylum Pseudomonadota; class Gammaproteobacteria; order Vibrionales; family Vibrionaceae; genus Vibrio; species Vibrio sp. 10N.261.55.F4. The sequence continues at coordinate 14,155 of NZ_JBFRMM010000025.1, forward strand.
ATGGATGACCAAAGGTCACAAAATCTCGGGAACCCTCACCGACTGCCAAGTTCACTAACGTACCTGGCACACTCGCCGCTGAAGCAATGGCGACCGCTGCCGTACCCATCATGGCGTGATGCAGTTGTCCCATAGACAAAGCACGCACCAGAAGGTCAGTACCTTCGACAGCAACCGATTTGCCACTGGAGGCTTGGTACGCTTGAGGCTTAGCAACAAACGCGACTTTAGGTGTATGTTGACGTGATTCAGCTTGTTCTAAAGAATCAATAAGACCCATCGCTACTGCACCATGTGCTCGTATGGATTCAAACAGAGCCAAGGCTTTGGTATCACTATTGATATCTGATTGAAGTTCAGTGCCTTGGTAACCAACCGATTCAGCATCAACAAAAATGGTGGGTATCCCTGCATTAATGTATGTTGCTTTGATGCAACCCAGATCTGGAACATCTAAAAAATCGACAATATTCCCTGTTGGGAACATAGAGCCGCTCGCATCGGCGGGGTCTAGGAAATCAACTTGGATCTCAGCGGCGGGGAAAGTCACACCGTCGAGTTCAAAATCACCTAACTCTTGAACTTCGCCACCAGCGATAGGTACATGAACAATAATGGTTTTCTCTATGTTCACTTGCCATACTCGCACCTCGACCACACCGTTTTCTGGAATACGATTCGAGTCGACTAGGCCACTATAAATAGCAAATGGGCCCACTGCAGCAGACAGATTGCCGCAGTTACCGCTCCAATCAACGAACGGCTTGTCTATTGCTACTTGGCCGAATAGGTAATCAACATCGTGATCGGCTTTACTGCTTTTCGAAACAATAACAGTTTTACTGGTACTAGATGTTGCGCCACCCATGCCATCGGTTTGTTTACCATAAGGATCTGGACTGCCAATTACTCTCAGCAACAACTTATCTCTCGACTCTCCAGCAACTTGAGCTGATTCAGGTAAATCACTTAGGTTGAAGAAAACGCCTTTGCTCGTCCCGCCTCGCATATAGGTCGCACGCACTTTTATCTGTTTAGTGTTCATCACAAGCTCCTACTGGGCGAGAAAGTCTTTAGCGAAACGTTGCAATACGCCACCAGCGCTGTACACATTCACTTCGTCAGCGGTGTCTAGTCGGCAGGTTACTGGCACATCAAGCTTTTCACCGTTTTTACGAGTGATGACTAGAGCCAAATCAGAACCTGCTTCAATGTCACCGTACACGTCGTAAAGTTCGGTGCCGTCCAGTTCTAAGGTGTTGCGATTGGTCCCCGCTTTGAATTGCAAAGGCAGCACGCCCATGCCAACCAAGTTGGTTCTGTGAATTCGTTCAAACCCTTCAGCAACAATCACTTCAACACCCGCTAGACGCACACCTTTGGCTGCCCAGTCACGTGATGAACCTTGTCCATAATCGGCACCCGCCACGACAATCAAGGGTTGTTTACGATTCATGTAGGTTTCAATCGCTTCCCACATTCGCGTAACTTGACCTTCAGGTTCAACTCTTGCCAATGAACCTTGCACGACTTCTCCAACGTCCTTCACCATTTCGTTATACAGCTTAGGGTTGGCGAATGTTGCTCGTTGCGCGGTTAAGTGATCACCTCGATGGGTCGCATAAGAGTTAAAGTCCTCTTCCGGCACTTCCATTTTGGTGAGGTATTCCCCCGCCGCGCTCGAAGCGAGAATCGCATTTGAAGGGGATAAGTGATCTGTGGTGATGTTGTCCCCCAGAATCGCTAAAGGTCTCATACCAGATAGGCTTCGTTCTCCCGCAAGAGCCCCTTCCCAATAAGGTGGTCTGCGAATATAGGTACTTTGAGGTCGCCAGTCATAAAGCGGTTCAGTCGTCACCTGTTCCTCGTCTGGCTGGAACATTTTCACGTAGATTTGTTGGAATTGCTGAGGCTTAACGTGCTCACCGACAACGGCATCGATCTCGGCATCACTCGGCCATAAATCACTTAAGTAGATTGGCTTACCATTGTTGTCGGTGCCTAAGCTGTCTTTCTCGATATCAAAGCGAATCGTGCCAGCCAACGCGTAAGCAACCACCAATGGCGGTGAGGCTAAAAACGCTTGTTTTGCATAGGGATGGATTCGACCATCAAAGTTTCGATTTCCTGACAACACAGCGGTTGAGTACAGGTCGCGGTCGATGATCTCTTGTTGGATTGTAGGATCCAACGCCCCACTCATTCCGTTACAGGTAGTACACGCATAACCCACGATACCGAAGCCTAATTGTTCCAGCTCAGGTAGCAAACCTGCCGACTCAAGATAGAGCTTGGCAACTTTAGAACCTGGAGCAAATGACGTTTTCACCCACGGTTTACGAACTAATCCAAGCTGATTGGCTTTCTTAGCCACCAATGCTGCGGCGACCACGTTTCTCGGATTACTGGTGTTAGTACAAGAGGTAATTGCTGCGATGATCACCGCACCATCTGGCATTTGTTCATCAGAATATTGTTCAGCGTGTTGCTCTTTCCAAGAAGCTTGGCTGATGCCTTGTTTGGCAAGTTCGCTGGTTGGTAAACGACGATGTGGATTGGATGGCCCTGCTAGATTGCGCTCAACTTTCGATAAATCAAACTCTAATACACGTTCGTATTGAGCAGAGTCTAGATCGTCAGCCCATAACCCAGTTTGCTTGGCGTAGCGTTCGACTAGTTCAACCTGCTCAGGCTCTCGACCAGTGAGTTTCAGGTATTGAATGGTCTGCTCATCGATGTAAAACATACCGGCTGTTGCGCCATACTCTGGCGTCATGTTGGAGATGGTTGCGCGGTCACCAATGGTCAGCGCACGTGCCCCTTCACCGAAGAATTCCAAATAGCTTGAGACCACTTTCTCATTGCGAAGGAACTCAGTAATCGCAAGCACAATATCCGTTGCAGTTATCCCTTCTTGTCGTTGACCCGTCAGTTTAACGCCGACAATATCAGGCAATCGCATCATCGACGGACGACCAAGCATCACTGTCTCAGCTTCCAAACCACCTACACCAATCGCAATAACGCCCAGAGCATCAACGTGCGGTGTATGGCTATCGGTACCAACACAGGTATCAGGGAAAGCGATACCTTCTTTGGATTGAATAACCGGAGACATTTTCTCCAAGTTAATCTGGTGCATGATCCCGTTCCCCGCAGGAATCACACTCACGTTTTTAAACGCGGTTTTACACCATTCGATAAAGTGAAAACGGTCTTCGTTTCTGCGCTCTTCAATCGCGCGGTTTTTATCAAAGGCTTCGCTATCAAAGCCTGCGTGTTCCACTGCCAGAGAGTGATCAACAATCAGTTGGGTTTCAACAACGGGGTTCACCTTGGCAGGGTCTCCGCCTTGGTCGGCAATCGCGTCTCTTAATCCAGCCAAATCTACTAGGGCTGTTTGACCTAGAATGTCATGACACACTACGCGCGCAGGATACCAAGGGAAATCTAGGTCGCTCTTACGTTCAATGATCTGTTTTAAGCTGTCTTCAAGGGTTTCAGGATCACAGCGTCTTACTAATTGCTCTGCCAATACTCTCGACGTATAAGGCAAGATTTTGTAAGCGCCCGGGGATAGTGCTTCTACCGCTTCACGGGCATCGAAATATTCTAAATGGGTACCGGGTAAAAGTTTTCGGTACTGGTTTTTATCAAGGTACTGAGCTTGTTCAAGTTTCACATCAGACATACATCCACCATTATCTGTTAGATTCTATTCGTTGTTTCTTGAGGCCTTGTCGTATTAAGACGGAAGTAACCTCAAGACATAAGTCGGCTCGTTATAGAGGGCTAACGTAGATGAATAGGTAGCCAGTCTTGATGCTCTGGCCCGGTGTAGTCTGCACTTGGACGAATGATGCGATTGTTTTCTCTTTGTTCGAACACATGCGCCGTCCAACCTGTAAGGCGGCTCATCACAAAGATCGGAGTAAACAATTTGGTTGGGATGTCCATGAAGTGATATGCCGATGCATGGAAGAAGTCAGCATTACAGAACAAGCCTTTCTCTCGCTTCATAACCGCTTCAACACGCTCAGACACGGCATAAAGCTGTTCATCACCCACCTCTTGAGCTAACTCTTTTGACCAACGCTTGATTAGAGCGTTTCGTGGATCGCTTTCACGATAAATGGCATGACCGAAGCCCATGATTTTGTCTTTGTTAGCAAGCATCTGCATGATGTTAGTTTCTGCTTCATCAGCGGTTTGCCAATCTTGGATCATTTCCATTGCCGCTTCATTCGCACCGCCATGTAAAGGACCTCTTAGTGTGCCAATTGCTGCTGTAACGCACGAATGAATATCTGACAGTGTTGATGCACAGACACGGGCAGCAAAAGTAGATGCGTTAAACTCATGCTCTGCGTAAAGCGTTAGCGAACAGTGCATTACCTGCTTATGCAGTTCACTCGGCGCTTTATCTGTTAGCATTTTCAAGAAGTAGCCACCCAGACAGGCTTCACTTTGATCTTCCGTATCAATGCGCACGCCATCATGGCTAAAGCGATACCAGTAACAAATAATCGCAGGGAAAAGCGCGAGCATTCGTTCAGTCGCAGGCAATTGTTCTGAAAAATCAGATTCTTGCTCTAGATTACCTAGCATCGAACAACCCGTTCTCATCACATCCATTGGGTGAGCGTCTGCAGGAATAAGCTCCAACAATGCTTTCAAAGGTTGAGGTAAACCACGTAAACCAACCAACAATGTTTTGTAATCGTCTAGCTCTTTTTCATTGGGCAAATGGCCTCTTAATAGCAGATGTGCCACTTCTTCAAACTGAGCGTGGTTAGCAAGATCGGTAATGTCATAGCCACGGTAAGTTAAACCCGTTCCTGATTTTCCTACCGTACATAGCGCAGTGGTTCCCGCACTTTGGCCACGTAGACCAGCACCACCGATTGCAGGTGTGCTTGTTGTTTTTGTGCTTTGTTGTTCTATTTTTGAAGCATTTTCGACAGCTGCTTTATCACTCAAAGATACAGACATGGTGAACTCCTTTTCTGTGTTAGCCGCCTGCACTCTTTGGTGCTGCCTATTTATGTGTCCGATGATCTTTATCTTCGGTATTGGATATGGCGACTAACCATTTCACGTTATTGGATTAAGTTGATTTTTGATTATTTGAAACTGATTTTACCCTTCGCTTGAAAACAACTGGTCAAGCTTGTTCTCGTAGTCGTGGTAATTAAGGTGCTCGTAAAGCTCTTTACGGGTTTGCATTGAATCCAACAGGGCTTCTTGATTGCCTTCAACTAACAAGTGCTTATAAACATTCTCTGCCGCTTTGTTCATCGCACGGAACGCGCTCAATGGGTAAAGCACCATGTCGACACTTGATTGGGCTAACTCGTGACAGTTGTAGAGTGGTGTTTGGCCAAACTCAGTAATGTTGGCCAAGATAGGTACGTGTTTACCCGTTGCTGATTTCAGCGCTGCCGAGAACTTCACATATTGATCGAGTTGATTCATCGCCTCAGGGAAAATCATGTCTGCGCCCGCTTCAACACACGCAATCGCTCGTTCAATCGCACTGTCAATTCCTTCAACCGCCAATGCATCCGTACGCGCCATAATCACAAAGCTGTCATCGGTTCTAGCATCGGTTGCCGCTTTGACTCTATCGACCATCTCTTGCTGACTAACAATTGCTTTATTTGGTCGATGACCACAGCGCTTCTGAGCGACTTGGTCTTCCATATGAATAGCAGCCGCGCCCGCCTTCTCCATCGCGCGAATCGTACGCGCAATATTGAACGCGCCACCGAAGCCCGTGTCGATATCCACCAGCAAGGGCAAATCACACGCATTGGTAATACGTTCAACATCGACCAATACATCGTTCAATGTCGTAATACCTAAATCAGGCAAGCCATAAGACGCATTGGCGATGCCTCCACCAGACAAATAAATCGCCTGATGACCCAAGTTCTTTGCCATCATCGCGCAATATGGATTCACAGTGCCGACGATCTGCAATGGATCGTTGTCTTTCACAGCTTGTCGGAACTTAGCTCCTGCTGATAACTTCATAATGACGCTCCCTGTTAATTGTTAATTTCTAATCTTTATGACTACTGATGTTTAGCTCTCGCCAGCGAAGAACCGCTAGCAAATACCAGTCGCCAATTAATCAAGATCTTTGGATTGAATTTGTTGCTCTATAAGTAATCGGCTTCCCGAGATGTGTCTTCGCATTAGCATTTCTGCTAGCTCTTCATCACGGTTGCGAATCGCTTGTAGGATGTATTTGTGTTCATCGAGCGCCTCTTTGGGCCGAGACTGAGCCCTAGGCGATTGATAGCGGTACATGCGTAATAGGTGATAAAGCTCATCACACAGCAGCGAAATGAGTTTGCTGTTACGACTCGCTTTAATAATGCGGTAATGGAAATCGAAATCCCCATGTTGATGAAAGTAAGAAGAACCTTCGACTTCATCGATGTATTTTGAGTGTGTCGACAATAATCCTTCAAGCCCGACAAGCTCTTCTTGTGTGATATGTCTTGCTGCTAAGCGAGCCGCCATGCCTTCCAATGCCTCTCGCACCGCGTACAACTCGAGTAGTTTGTCTGCCGAAAAAGTAATAACTCGAGCCCCTACATGAGGAATGCGTTCAATCAAGCCAAGCCCTTCAACACGCATTATCGCTTCACGTAATGGGCCTCGGCTTACCTCAAAGCGTTTAGCCAGTTCAGGCTCCGAGATCTTACTGCCCGGTGCTAATTCACCGTTAACAATCGCCTCAACGAGGTACTCAGTGAGGTTTTCTGATTTAGTGTTCTCTTTATCGTTCACACGTGTCTTCGTGTTTGCATTTAAGCTGAGATCTTTTATCGCAGTATTCATATTCACGCTGCTCACTTCTGATTGCCGACCCTAACTGTCAACAATTTCATAACATGAACATAAAATACACGATTGAATTGTCGACAATCAAGCCAATTGTCGACAATTTAGACTAAGGTAGTATTTTTCATAGACGATTAAAACTAATCCAAAAGGACACTACAAACAACTCAACCATCTGTTATTTATCGATTTAATCAGAGTAAGAGTCACTAACCCCCTATCTACCCTAAAATCATTTGAAATCGATATGTCGACAACTTATAACCGAAACTTGTCAAAAGCAGCCCCCTTCGTATCTATCCACCAGCTCACCGATAAACAGATATAAAAAAGGCGCACTCATGTGCGCCTTTCATTCATAGACCCCGTTCTAACAAGCCACCTTTACTCAAGCAATCTGACGAGTAACATCTAGGTATTTGCTGATATCAACGAAATCAATTTGTTCCGGCTTCAGATACTCTTCTGCATAACGCAGGTGAGTGCCGCTGGTTAAGAACAATCTAAACAGTTCGATATCGAGATGCTCGTCCAACGCCATTTTGTACATGATGTCGACAGCAACACTGATTGGCTTCGCCTTCTTATAAGGCCTATCCGCAGCAGTTAACGCCTCAAAAATATCGGAGATCACCAGAATACGTTCTGGGATTGAAAGGTCATCACCAGTCAGCTTCCTTGGATACCCTGTACCTTTAAGTGTTTCATGGTGAGTTGAAGCGTAGCGAGGAACACGACTTAGCTCTTTCGGGAATGGCAGGTTCTCAAGCATCTTAATCGTGCCAAGCATGTGCTCGTTTATCTTAAATCTATCTTCAGCAGTCAATGTACCGCGTGCAATACTCAGATTGTAGACTTCGCCTAGGTTGTATAAGTGCTCAGGCACATCCATTTTAATTTGATGTTTCGGGTCAAATTCTAACGGCCTATCTCTTTTCACTATGTGCTCTGGCTTATCACTCAAAAGTGGTTCTGTGGCTGGTAAACTTGAACTCGGCTCTCGATTCATTGCCTCTATCGGTGATAGACCAAGTTGATCATCAAAGTTACGCGTCCAAGTCGTTTCAGCTATCAAGCGAATACGAGCAACTTTGTCATCACTCATGAATTCACCACCAACATTAGACGTCGCGATAAACTCAAAATCATCTTGTAGCTTCTGTTGCGCTTCAGCCAACTCTGTTTGGATTTGTTCGCTCGCTAGCTTGCCTTCAAGCTGTTTCGTTAATGCTATTATTTCAGCATCACGCCACAATACCTCAAATCGAGTTCTCACCTCGTGAATTCGGTTGTAGTTGGCCTCAAGCTTCGTACCTTTATCGACGATGTGTTCCGGCGTTGTTATTTTTCCGCAGTCATGCAACCAAGCCGCAATTCTAAACTCACGGCGCTCATCATCATTTTTAAACTCAAAATTTTTAAAATGATCAGATTGTGATTTCTCAGCCACGTCAGCTAGCATCAAACCTAGCTCTGGTACACGGTTACAGTGCCCAGCCGTATAAGGGGACTTGTCATCGATAGCTTGGGCGATAAGCTTGATAAACGACTCTACAAACGCCTCTTGCCTCTGTTCATGTCGTTTAAGCTCCATTGCCATTTCTTTTACAGCAACAGATAACTCCCACACTTCTTTAATACGAGTATTAAGCACAGCTACGTTGTCATAGTCACGCAACTTAACCTTGTGAGTCTCTTTCTCTAATTGGCGAATAGGACGTACTATCGGTGTACCAAAGACCCAAGCCACAGGCAAGGTTAAACTCATCAGTAAAATCGTTACACCAACAGAGGTTGCTAGACGCTTATTGACTGTACTGAAGACTTCAGATTCGGGAATCAATACCGCAAAATACTCAGAGTAGTGTTCGCCCGTGTCTATTTTCTTTAAATAGAGATGCTTGATCTCGCCATTCAACTCTACCCTTACCATACTGCCTTCAACCGTTGCTTCCTTAGTCAAATCATAAAGTTCAGTATAAGGAACCGTCGTATTCGTATTAAAGCCGGTATCATGCAGCCACTTTTTCGCTAAGGCATCAAGTTGTTCACCACTTAACTTACTGATAGCTTGATCAATGATTGGGAGCAATTGTTTATGCTTGCTCTGCAGCACCAAATGGAATTGGTTTGAGTAGTTCTGTTTTAGATCTTCTAGAGTCCCATTGACAACAAGGCCTGGCTGGAAAAACCTATCTAATGCAAACGAGAGTACGGGTTCTGCTTCTAAGAAAGCAAAGTTCTCTTCGCTTTCAATTGAATTAAATGCAGACTCTAGGTTTTCAAATTCAACTAAATCAATGTTCGGAAAATCCTCTCTCAACTTAGGAATAATTGACCACCCAGATAAAATGGCAACTTTTTTACCCTCAAGCTCGGCATAATTAGTGACAACCTTCGCGCCGACCCTTGTCACGATAGAAAATGGCAATTCATAAATTGGAGTCGTGTATAGGCCATCTATGCCATTATTTTTATAATGTTGAACCGATTGCAGGCCATCAATACTTCCTTCTTGAAACTTACTGACAAGTTCGCCCCAAGAGAAACCATTAACAAATTCAAACCTGATCCCTGTCATCTCACCAATCATTTTAAGAAGGTCTATCGCATAGCCGTTTGGTTTTCCCGCCACTGAAAAGTCCATCGGCCCCCAATCATTTTGATTAGACACTAACAGCGGAGGGGTATCGTTAATCAAGGCTTGCTGCTCAGACGATAGCATCAATGTTGATACATCAAACTCCGATTCCTGATTGTTAACCTTGAGGTTAGACGCAATAATATTACCCGATTTCGAATATAAGAAAGACTCAACCTTACTGTCTTCTGCTAAGCCAAGCGCCGTACCTGATAGTTTGCTAGCTAAAGAAGACAACACAATATCAATACCAATCACATGTTGAACTTCAGATTCGATTTTCGAATCAAACGCTAAAGAATAAGTTTGCCCGGTAATTTGTAAATGCTGGAAAAGATATGGCTGAGTTTTTTCGACCGACTGAACATTGGCAGAAACATACCAAGGCCTGGTTGTTGGAAGGTAGTTGCTCTGCTCCGTAGTTGAGTTTCTTAGCGTAAACTCTTGGTCAAAATATTTCGTCGTACGGACGCGCTCCTCCCCTATATTATGAATCTCAACCACAACCCAACGGTCTTTTTGTTGTGCACCGATTTTTTCTCTAACGACAGGGGCAGATTCTAGATTAATAATTTGGAAGAAGTTTTCATTAGATGAGCCAATGTAAATACTATAAAAGAGAGGGTTATCTTTAATTGCTTCTGAAAGAATACTACGCGACTCTTCTTTCGATATTTTGTTACTTATAGAACGTTTCACTGAAGAAAGTAAACGCGCCGTATTGGCTGCGTCAGAATCAACCGCGCCGATATAGTTACTCAGCTCTTGGGACACCATCGTCAACTTTGATAGGGTATTCTCAGTCGCCATTTTTTTACTGAAGTAATATTGCAGTGAAACCGCAACAACAGCGGTAAGAAATGTCGCGAGTAAAAACATTCCTCCAACAGTAAATCGTAACGAAATTTTTTTTAATGCCATTATTTCATCCTTGAATAATCGCCAACTCCAAAGTTAACAGCCTAGCGCAATCAATACCGCTTAAGTTGCATATCAACTATAGTAACTCTATTCCACATCTAAAATCTAACACCTCTATACACCTGACTCTTTTGCAGAAATAGTTATCGTAGTCACATCTAACAATATAGACCAACAACCAATGCACTCGAGTAGAAAACGCTAGTTAAATCCAACCTTTGTCAATGAATTCAATCATTCTGAGACAATAACTACGATTTTAGAATCCAGATATCATTCAACAGTAAATGGACAAAAACACGTTACCGTGAACTTTATGAACAATATTAATCCAATGTTCTTTATTCTCAATATCGCCGCATTACAGACATTTCATTAACACACCGTTAACTTTAGCTTCATCTGCTAAGCAATATCCTACTCATCTGTTTAGTAGCTGGAAATAAAACATAAGTTTCTCTCCATTGAAGAGATCCCCTACATAAGGAACGTGAACCATGTTCAAGGCACTGAAACCTACTCTTGCGGCTTCTATCATCGCAGCAACCTTTTCTTTCAACACTTTTGCTGCTGACGTAGAAAAAATCCACTTCCTAATCCCTGGCGGCGCTGGTGGTGGTTGGGATATGACAGCTCGTGGTACGGGTGATGTATTGGTGAAATCAGACATCGTAGAAAATGTCTCTTTCCAAAACCTATCTGGTGGCGGTGGCGGTAAAGCGATTGCTCACCTAATCGAAACGGCTCAACGCCAAGAAGACACGCTAATGGTGAACTCAACGCCTATCGTTGTTCGTTCACTAACGGGGATCTTCCCACAATCTTTCCGTGACCTAACTCCTGTAGCAGCAACCATTGCCGATTACGGTGCAATTGTCGCGTCTGCAGATTCTAAGTACAACACTTGGGAAGACGTCGTTAAAGAATTCGAAACCAACCCACGTAAAGTGAAAATTGCTGGTGGCTCAGCTCGTGGCAGCATGGACCACCTTGTGGTTGCGGCAGCGTTCAAAGGCGAAGGTTTTGATGCTAAAAAAGTACGTTACATTGCCTACGATGCTGGCGGTAAAGCGATGGCGGCACTGCTTTCTGGCGAAACACAGCTGCTTTCAACGGGCCTTGGTGAAGTACTAGAGATGTCTAAATCTGGCCAAGTAAAAGTGCTTGCTGTGACGGCTCCAAAGCGTCTTGACGCTGCGCCTAACATCCCAACACTGACTGAATACGGCAACGAGACAGTATTTGCTAACTGGCGTGGTTTCTTTGCGGCACCGGGTACAAGCCAAGCAAAAATCGACGAGTGGAACGAAGCTCTTGGCAAAATGTACAAAACCGATGAGTGGCAAGTGGTTCGTGACCGTAACGGTTGGATCGACAACTACAAAGCTGACAAAGATTTTTACGCCTTCCTAGAAGACCAAGAAAAACAGATGGGCGATCTAATGCGTGAGCTTGGTTTCTTGAAGTAACCAACAACCATAGAGGGCTTATGTGCCCTCTTACTCTTTCCTGTTTCGCCGTGCATGAGTTAACTTCAAACTCCTTTGTTTATTCGTAGACGTATTACTAACGCTTGCCGATTCGTTGTAAACGCAAGTGGCTGATAAACCAGTACCGTAATTCGCTTACCTTTGGTTAGTGATCCCAGACATTTCATTGACTCGCTCATGTACGGCTTTTTTACTTTTTATACCACCCCAAATGGAGTTGGATATGTCGGACTTACCAACCAAATTTCTGAGTAAGGAATCTTTGCTTTCGAAGGATCGCATCGGAGCCATGCTCTTTATGCTTGCATGTTTATGCTATGGCTACCAAACCACGCTGATTCCTTTGTTCCCCGGTGACGAGTACGAACCCTTCACAGCAAGAACCTTACCTATCCTGCTAACGTTTATCGGCATTGGCCTTTCGTTGATCCTGCTTATAACCGGACAGCCGGATAAAAAAGTTACATGCGACACTACGCCGCTGAACTGGAAACTGCTTATTGGCTTCTTGGTGTTAATGGCTCTGTACGGTGTTGGACTGACTTATCTTGGCTTTGTTTTAGCAACCAGCTTCTTCTTACTTGCAGGCTTTTACCTACTGGGTGAGCGCCGCAAAGCTGTCTTATTTGGCGCGTCGTTTCCTTTTGTTATCGCGTTCTTTCTTTTATTAACTCAAGGCTTAGATATCTACCTAGAGCCTGGTTTAATCTTCACTCTTTGGTAGGGATAACATTATGTTAGACGGAATTTTACAAGGACTTTCTACCGCCGTGATGCCAATGAACATCATGATGGTAATTGTTGGCTGTTTTGTTGGTACCTTTATTGGAATGCTACCGGGACTCGGTCCAATTTCAGCAATCGCGTTGATGATCCCGATTACATACGGCCTAGATCCTTCTTCTGGCCTAATCTTGATGGCTGGTGTGTACTACGGCGCTGTATTTGGTGGCTCGACGTCATCCATCTTAATCAATGCTCCGGGTTGTTCTTCAACGGTAGTAACCGCGTTTGACGGCTACCCGATGGCTCAAAAAGGCCAAGCAGGTAAAGCACTTGCTCTCGCGGCTTACTCTTCTTTCACAGGCGGTACGCTTTCAGCAATCATGCTTTTGATTGCCGCACCGGCTCTAGCAAGCGTGTCACTGAGCTTCCAGTCTTCAGACTACTTTGCGTTGATGCTATTAGGTTTGTCCGCTGTAGCGGCGTTTGCAGGCCCAGGTCAGGTAATCAAAGCGTGGATGATGACTATTCTTGGTTTGATGCTATCAACTGTAGGTATCGACAAAGGTGTTGGCGTTGAACGGTTCACTTTTGGCCTTACGGATCTGATGGATGGCTTTAGCTTCCTATTATTAGCGATGGCAACATTCGCACTGGGTGAAACCTTGATGGGTATTCTAAAACCAGAGCAAGACACCAGCGCGGAAGAAAGCCAAAAGATGTCGGATATTGGTAGCATGAAGGTCACCAAAGAAGAGTTCAAAGAAGTGGCACCAGTTTCAATTCGATCTTCTATTCTCGGTTTCTTTACCGGTGTTCTACCGGGCGCAGGTGCCACTATTGCGGCATTCCTAAGCTACGGTATGGAGCGTAGCCTCGCGCCAAAAGACAAGCAGAAAGAGTTCGGTAAAGGCAGTATCCGTGGTCTTGTTGCTCCTGAATCAGCAAACAACGCCGCTTCAAGTGGTTCATTCGTTCCGCTACTAACGCTGGGTATTCCGGGCTCTGGTACAACTGCGATTATGCTTGGTGCATTGATTGCCTACGGTATTCAGCCGGGTCCTCGCTTGTTCGTTGAGCACCCAGACGTATTTTGGTCGGTGATTATCTCGATGTACTTTGGCAACATCGTGCTGGTTATCTTAAACCTGCCTTTAATCCCTTATATTTCTAAACTGCTAGCGGTACCTAGAACGGTTCTACTGCCAATGATTATCTTCTTCTCAATCACTGGCGTGTACTTGGTGTCATTCAACACGATGGACGTATTTGTGATGCTACTGGTAGCGATGGCTGCGATAGCATTAAGGCTAGCCAACTTCCCATTGGCACCATTACTGTTAGGCTTCATATTGGGCGGCTTGATGGAAGAGAACTTAAGACGAGCATTGATGATCAGCGATGGTGAGTTGAACTTCTTATGGGAACGCCCTATTACGATGACCTTCACTATTCTGGCGGTATTGGTGCTGTCTAGCCCGATTCTAGTGAAACTATTTAAGAGTTTTAGAGCGAAGCCAGTAGAAGTGTAAAGCTTTATCGAATCAACTAAACCTCAACGAAAGGAGCCATTGGCTCCTTTTTTCATTTAAAGCCTCAATTAAAACCAGCGGTTAAAGATGGTAGCAAACTCACAAACCTATCTTTACAACACACATGGCGCTGATATTCATAACAAATTCAAGTAAGGTAACCAGTTAGTTAACGTATTGGATTCTAAAACTATGGATTGGTTGATTCTATTCTTATCAGGGGTGGTTGGCGGTGTGCTTAACTCCATTGCGGGTGGCGGCAGCTTCATCACTTTCCCTGCTTTGTTATTTGCTGGCGTTCCACCAATAGCAGCCAACGCGACCAACACCTTTGCTTCATGCGCTGGTTACATCAGTGGTGCTTACGCACTGCGCCACGAAATTCAATCTGGTACCAAACAACTCAAGCTCGTTGTTGGGCTATGCGTAATTGGCGGCGGCATTGGTGCATTTTTACTACTACACACGCCAGAAGCGCTATTTACCCAATCCGTACCTTGGTTATTACTGTTCGCCGCTCTGCTTTTTACCTTTGGTGGCACTCTCAACAAATGGCTAAAGAAAGTAACCGCTAAACATAAGCACGCCACCAGCGCAGGGGCGTTCTTTTCCGCTGTATTGCTTTTGATCGTGTGTGTTTATGGTGGTTATTTTAATGCAGGCTTAGGCATTGTGACATTGAGCTACTTGGCGCTGGCTGGTTACACCAACATCAACGTGATGAATGGCATCAAACTGCTCGTGTCCGCGTGTGCTTCCCTCGCAGCGATCGTATTTTTTATCGTCAATGGTTCGATTGATTGGCCGTCTGGCATGGCTGTATTATTGGGTACATTGGTTGGTGGTTATTATTCAGCAAAAATCTCTCGCCGCATCCCTCAACACTATGTTCGAACCACAGTGATCATCGCGAGCTTTTTGATCACCGCTTACTTTTTCTATGCTAATTAGACGTTCGGTTTAATAAGACTTGCAACTGAAAAGATAAAGCCAAAAGACTCCACCCTGCTCATACCGATTTGGCTATTTTATTACTTATAAAATAGCCAAGCCAAAATGTGTGAGACGAGTCCTTCAATTAGCAAATTTGATAACAATTTAGACTGTTTTTTAGCCTTTATTTTGCCAAAGGTAGGATAATTCTCCTGTCGAAAGTGAGACTTCATTAGGAGGCGTTATGAACACTAAACTCGGTCATGTCATGTCATCAAGTCGACTCATTTGCTTTGTCGCTTTTCTTGCTGTCACATTCGCGTGGATCTTAAAAATGCCCGCTCTGTTTTCTGTGTCAGCGCTATTCTTACTGGTCAGTGCGATCGTTTATGTCACCGATCTTTGGAAGAATCAAAGAAAGAACCGCGAAGCTTAGCCAATTACGGTTTAATCGAACGAATTAAAAAAGGAGCTCATAGGCTCCTTTTGTGTTTTTCGCTTATCTAATTAGCCGTGCTAATCGCCGACGCCTTATTTAGCGACGGTTCTTTCTAGCGACCCCTTCTTATTAACGACGGAAGTTACGACCGTTACCGCCGCGGCGCTCTTTAAATGCAGACGCAGCTTTAGCTTGAGAGGCATGGATAGACTCAACCGTTAGTTCCATCGGCTCACGAGGCTCTAGCCCATGGCGGAATGTACGTGAACGCGGAGGCATCTGGTATTCGATGTCCGATGCTTTAGGCATGCGCTTGAAACGGTAAAGGTAGAAGTTTTCAACCTTCTCACGAGCCCATTCGGTTTTCTTCAGGTATTTAACTGCGCTTGCCACTGTAGGCTTAGTGTTAAAGCAGTTCATACGCATTGCCGCATCTAAAATTTCCCAACCATAATGATCCACTAATTCAGTGATCATGGTTTCAAGCTTTAAGCCGTGTAGCGGGTTATTTTGTTGCAGTTCGATTCTTTCTTCTTCAGTCATAACATTACCTTTTTCAAGGCAACTAAAGGCCTTGAATTTACTCTAGAACACCGTCATCACTGACCATTTCTAGCTCAATCATTTGGGCATTATTTCCATTGCCCTTGTTTATGTCTTTATGATGGCATAAAGCATGTGCGTTATCCTATTTATCTTTTCATTTAATTTTAAAATGGTTATTTAACGTCCAGATCATCATTAACAGCACTTTAGTTAAGCAATAGCGCATACGCTATTAACTGGCAGACGTATTCGATGCGTTAATGAGTAAAAGAGCCTATAAACACGCTTGGTCACTGAATGAGGTGATGGCCTATATAGAAGCAAACACTGGTTCAATGTTTGACCCAGAGTGGGTTGAAGCGCCTAAACAAAACCTAGACAGCTTTATGGCCATTCGAGATCAATACAACGACGATGTACAACCACATATCATGACCGCCTAAGCGATAATTAGTTGTGTGTTTGAAGTGACCATCTAAAAATACGCAAACCAACAAAAAAGGATGCCACTGAGGCATCCTTTTGTTTTCTAGTTTGCAGCTGAAAGAACAAATTTGTTCTCTACTGATTCTAACTAACGATTATACGTCGTAAGTTGTAGAAGCAGTATCGCCGCCTGTACCAGTCCAGTTTGTGTGGAAGAATTCACCACGTGGACGGTCAGTACGCTCGTAAGTGTGAGCACCGAAGTAGTCACGTTGAGCTTGAAGCAGGTTCGCTGGTAGACGTGCAGTTGTGTAACCGTCTAGGAAAGATAGCGCAGAAATCGTACATGGCATTGGGATACCAGACTCTAGAGATTTCGCTGCTACTTTACGCCATGCCACTAGGCTGCCTTGTAGGATGTTTTTGAAGTACTCGTCAGAACCTAGGAACGCGATGTCTGGGTTTGCTTCGTACGCATCACGTATGTTGCCTAGGAATGCAGAACGGATGATACAACCACCACGCCACATTAGCGCTACGTTACCGTAGTTTAGGTCCCAGCCGTTTTCGTTCGACGCTTCACGCATTAGCATGAAACCTTGAGCGTAAGAGATGATCTTAGAAGCCAGTAGAGCTTGACGTAGTGCATCAACCCACTCTTGCTTGTCGCCTTCAACTGGAGTGATTGTCTTCTCAAACAAAGCTTCAGCTTCAACACGTTGGTCTTTAAGAGCAGACAGGCAACGAGAGAATACAGACTCAGAGATCAGTGTTAGTGGGATACCTAGGTCTAGTGCGTTGATACCCGTCCACTTACCCGTACCTTTTTGGCCTGCAGTGTCTAGGATCTTCTCAACTAGCGCTTCACCGTCTTCATCTTTGTAGCCAAGGATGTCAGCAGTGATTTCAACTAGGTAGCTGTCTAGCTCAGTCTTGTTCCAGTCAGCGAATACTGCTTGCATCTCGTCAGCAGACATACCTAGGCCATCTTTCATGAACTGGTATGCTTCAGTGATAAGCTGCATGTCACCGTATTCGATGCCGTTGTGTACCATCTTAACGAAGTGACCAGCACCGTCGTTACCAACCCAGTCACAGCAAGGCTCACCAGCGTCAGTTTTTGCCGAGATACCTTGGAAGATTGGCTTAACCGCTTCCCAAGCTTCAGCCGCACCACCTGGCATGATTGAAGGACCGAAACGAGCACCTTCTTCACCACCAGATACACCAGTACCGATGAAGTGGATGCCTTTCTCACGACAATGCGCTACTCGACGGTTAGTGTCTGGGTAGTTAGTGTTACCACCATCAATGATGATGTCGCCTTCGTCTAGAAGTGGGATTAGATTTTCGATGAACGTGTCTACAACGTCACCAGCACGAACCATAAGCATCACTTTACGTGGCGCTTCTAGCTTCTCAACTAGCTCTTCTAGAGAGTAAGCACCAACAATGTTAGTACCTTTAGCTGGGCCTTCTAGGAACTCGTCTACTTTAGCAGCAGTACGGTTATGAGCCACAACTTTGAAGCCGTGGTCGTTCATGTTTAGGATAAGGTTCTGACCCATTACTGCTAGGCCAATTACACCGATATCACCTTTCATTATTTTATCTCCTTGCGGCTATTCGCACTTATGCGATAGCACTTGCTGCATTTGAATCTAGGAACCACTCTGTTTCGCCAGTTTTAGACTGGATTTTCGCTGCCGGGTAAGGCAGTTCTGAAGCAGGAGTTGTATGAATTTCTTTAACGATCTCAACTTTACCTGCACCCAGTACTAGGTAGCTGATTCGTTTTGCTGCTTCTAAAACTTTCGCTGTTTTAGAAACACGGATTTGACCAGACTCAGGGTGAGAAGCTAATACAGATAGGTTCTCATCTTGGTAGTTGGTTGCACCTGGGAATAGTGAAGCTGTGTGGCCGTCTGCGCCAACACCAAGCAGAATCCAATCGAATACAGGCGTGCCGTTTTCTGTTGGGATTACGTCTGCCATCTCTTTTGCGAAACGCTCTGCTTCTGCTTTTGGTTCATCTTCACCACGGATGCGGTGGATGTTTTCAGCAGGAAGGTTTACTTGAGTAAACTCTTTTAGTTTTGAAAATAAGAGCGCGTTTGCTTCACCGAAATTGCTTTCAGCGTCGTCTGGTACAACGCAACGTTCGTCGCCCCACCAGAAGTGAAGGTTATTCCATTGAATACCTTCCGCGTATGGCGCCTGTGCTAAAAGTTTGAAAAGCATTTTTGGCGTGCTGCCACCAGACAGTGAAATGTGAACAGGTTTGCCCTGCTCGCTGTATGCTTTCATTTCATTTGCTAGGTTTTCAACAACCAGTTCAGGCGTTGCAAAGATCTTGTGATTGATCATAGTTCGCAGTAATCCGTGTCTGTTAAGTTTTTGCATGGGAAACGCCATGCGCGGCCATCACGTTGCAGAAGTTCATCTGCTTCCTGTGGGCCCCAAGTACCACAAGCATAGCCAAACAGTGCTTGAGGATCTTGCTTGAAGTCTAAGATTGGTTGAACGTACTTCCAACATGCTTCTACCGCATCGGTACGTGCAAACAGAGTCGCATCACCGTTCAGTGCATCAAGAAGAAGACGCTCATAAGCCGTCAGCATCTGAGTTTCAGGCAAGTCAGAGTAAGAGAAGTTCATTTTCACTTCTTTTGCTTTGAAGCCTGCGCCTGGCTCTTTCAAACCAAAGCTCATCTGAATACCTTCATCCGGTTGGATGCGGATAATCAGCTTGTTCTCTGGTGCATCTTGACCAAATACTGGGTGTGGCGTGTTCTTAAAGTGAATCACGATTTCAGTCACACGTGTTGGTAAGCGTTTACCTGTACGTACGTAGAAAGGAACACCATTCCAACGCCAGTTATTGATGTGAGCTTTCAAGCCGATGTAAGTCTCGGTACGAGAATCATCCGCTACACCATGCTCTTCACGGTAACCTAGTAGGTGCTGACCACGAACATCTGATGCTGTGTACTGACCTAATACTAAGTCTTTACGCAGATCATCTTCTTCTAATGGTTTCAGACACTGAAGCACTTTAACCACTTCATCACGAATAGAATCAGCGTTAATTTGTGCAGGCGGCTCCATACCTACCATCGCTAGCACTTGCAGCAGGTGGTTTTGGAACATGTCGCGAACTGCGCCAGAACCGTCGTAGTATCCGCCACGCTCTTCAACGCCAAGGAACTCAGCACCTGTGATTTCAACGTATTCAATGAAGTTACGGTTCCACAGTGGTTCAAACATCGCGTTTGAGAAACGAAGCACTAGAAGGTTTTGAACCGTCTCTTTACCAAGGTAATGGTCGATACGGTAGATCTGGTGTTCTTGGAAGTGATGATGGATCTCTTCATCCAACGCTTGAGCTGATGCTAAGTCGTAACCAAATGGTTTTTCGATGATCAGACGACGCCAGCCGTTCGATTCATCGTTAAGGCCATGCGCAGCAAGGTTTGCTGGAATCACACCGTATAGGCTTGGCGGGGTTGCCAAGTAGAACAATGTGTTATGGTTTTCGAATTGGTAGTCTTGCTCAAGCTTGTCTAGACGTTGTGCTAAACGAGCATAGTCGTCTACATCTGAAGTATTGATCGCTTGGTAATGCAGATGTTCAATAAATGCATTCAGCGTCTCTGGTTCAGTTTTTTCCATTTCCTGAAGAGACTTCTTCAGCTTCTCACGGTAAGACTCATCGCTGTACTCAGTACGGCTCACTCCAAGAATCGCAAAGGATTCTGGTAGTTGATTGCTAGCATACAGGTGGTATAGAGCAGGAATTAACTTGCGGTAAGTTAGATCTCCCGACGCACCAAAAATAACGATGCTGCTGTTTTCAGGTATTACCATCATCTTTCCTATAAAAACAAGGTTTTTAGTATTCGCCAAAGGTATCAGCGACATACGAAAATAGATAATAGGTCTTAACTATTACATCAATAGTAAGCGCCTATTAAATTTGAGAATGCGTTTGGTAAACGAGGGTGAAAGCTATCACCTCTATTCGGGACAGTATTGTCTATGACTATTTGATTTACATCAACCACTGTGAAAGCAATCGATTAAATATTGACTCATTTCGAACAAATTCTAATCGATAGTTCCGTTCATTTAACCCACGGGTGAAGCAAATCGGCATTCTCAAACAGTGTAGTCAAGAAAGAACGGTATCTGGTCGGTGGAGTGAGCAATAGGAAAGGGAGAAAAAGGTAAAACCAGCTTATTCAACTGGCTTTATATTTATTTTGATGGTGTCGTGTTTATCTTTGCGCTTTGTTGTAGCAGCGCTCCGGGCGACCTACGGTACCGTAATTTAAGTCTGCGACTAACTCACCAGTGGTAATCAAAAATTCTAAATAGCGTCTGGCGGTGGTTCGGCTAGCACCAATTCGTTCTCCGGCTTCATCGGCGGTAATATTAACGGCATCAGCTTGCTGAAAAATGGCTCTGATCTTATCCAACGTTACGCCATCAATTCCTTTGGGCAAGGTTGATACTTTTCCTGAGTCCGCTTTGGCATTGGCTTGCAGCATCTTATCAACCAAACCTTGGTTCAAATCAGACACGCTTTCGAACTCTTGTAACTGTGACTGATACTTCTTCAGTGCTGCTTCCAAACGAGGAAACATGACTGGTTTTAATAGGTAATCCACCACTCCCCCGCGCATTGCCTGCTGCAGCGTATCCACATCCCGAGCAGCAGTAATCAAGATAACGTCGCAGCCTTGATTGCTCCCTCTTACGTGATTAAGAATATCGAGCCCACACCCGTCCGGCAGGTACACGTCCAATAACACCAAATCAGGTTTTAAGATGTCCAGTTGCATGAGCGCTTCAGACTGTGTGGTGGCAATGCCGACCACGTCAAAGCCACCCATCTGTTCTAAATAACGATGGTGTAGCTCTGCAATCGCAATATCATCTTCAATGACCATGACTCTCGTGATTGCGTTCATTTATGTTCTTCCTTTAACCATGCTTTTTCCGTCACGATGATCTTCGCAAGATCGTTTCGTGCTTAATTATTGTTCTTCTTTTGGCAGATAAACCGTCATTCGCGTGCCAAAATCGTGGTTGTCGACCATTTCAAGCTGCCCTTGATATCGGTCTGCCAGCTGCTTTATCAGATACAAACCCACACCACGATTTTGCTTCGCTTTGCTCGATACGCCTTTTTCGGTGAGTGCTTTGGTCGCCAACTCTTTCGGCAAACCGCACCCTTTGTCTTCTACTTCTACGATAATTTCATTACCAAAATCACTGATTGAAACTTCAATAACCCGACGCGCTGGCGCAATTTGACCCTCTTGCTTAATCGCCGTCATGGTGGCGTCAAAGGCGTTATCAATCAGGTTGCCAAGAATTGTGACAACGTCATCCGCGTTTAACCAGCTAGGCAGAGCTTCAAGCCTTGATCCCTCTTCCACTTTAAGCTCTAACCCAATCTCTCGAGCTCGCTCTGTTTTGCCTAAAAGCATGCCTGCAATAAGAGGGTCTTTCACCGTCTCTCTTAAGAACTCAATTAAGCTCTGGTAATGAGCGGTTTCTTGACCAATCAATTGTTGAACAGAATCCAACTCGCCCATCTGAATCAAGCCACTAATAGTGTTAAGCTTGTTTTGATGCTCGTGGGTTTGTGAACGCAGTAGATCAGCATATTCTTTGGTTTGTGAGAGCTGGTCTGTTAAATCGTTGATTTCATCTCGTAATCGGAAACTCGATACCGCCCCGACCACCTCACCTGCCACTATAATCGGGCTTCGGTTAGCAATGATTCGCTTATTGTTTAAATACAACTCAACATCGTGGTCGGTGTCGCCGGTTGATAGCAGTTGTTCTAAATCACTGCCTGGCAATACATCAGAAAGGCGCTGTTGATTGAGTGCTTTATCCCTGTCTATCGATAAAATATCGCAGGCACTCTTATTAATTGAACGTAAAATGCCGTGCTTATCGATGCTCAGAATGCCCTCTTTCACGGTACTCATGGTTACATCTAGCTCAACATACAACCGGCCTATCTCTTCAGGCTCAAAGCCCAAAATAGCGCGTTGAAAACGGCGAGATACATAACTCGAAATCAAAGCGTTGACCGCAACCACCAGCAACGCCATCACAATCAAAAAGGCTAAGTAAGGTTCGATTCGATCTTGCAACGAATCCAATAAGTAACCAACTGACACCACACCAATAACGGTACCTTGGGTGTCTTTTACCGCGGATTTACCACGAACTGAAAAACCCAGCGATCCTTTGGCTGTCGACACATAAGACTCGCCCAATACCAATGCTTTTTGGTTATCGCCACCACGCATGGGTTTACCGAGCCTGTCATCATAAGGGTGAATCAGGCGGATACCTTTATCATCTCCAACAACGATAAACGCCGCGCCAATGAGCTGAGTAAGGTTACGAAATTTAACTTGGGTTTCTTCAGACAAAACGTAGGGAACGCCATTAGGGTCCAACGTTCCATTTTCTTGAATAATGCTGGTGACAAGCGGCGATTCAGATAGAAATTCAGCAACACCTAACGCTTTCAAACCCATCTCTTGTTCTTGAGATTGTTTGATGTAGTAAAAACCAGCAGCTGCAAGAATCAAAAGTTCAACGAGGCCAGTGACCGTCATGATAATCAGTAACCTTTTACGGAAACTGATACTGCTCCATTTCATATTCCACCGTCCCTAGTGTTAGACGATCAATGTTAACACCAAGTTAATCGCATGACCTTTCTAGGGGCGTGAATTTGTGACTGCTACTCAACTAAATAATTGAGCAGATTGTTAATTGATAATCCTTTACGTTGTTCATCTCGATTAATCGTTCATTTTTAGGACTGATTAGCTTAAAAACCAAAATAAACGAATAAATATTGAGCTAGATCACTAAGCTTTTAGGTGTTTTTTAGGTTGTTTAAAATAAATACAATTATAATGGTTGCATATGAAGAAGTTTATTGTTGCTAAGCCATAGGTCATGATTTTCAGACCGCGCTTTGAATCGAAACTTCGATTAACAAAATAGCAACAACCCTTCGCTCGCTGGACGTATCTATAACTAAAAGTTGCACGCTCGCCGTTACGAATGATGAACAAACGGATTAAGTATTCTCCCCTATTCATCCATCGCTATTTCAAACTCGGCTAGCCAGACAACGAAGAGGTGACTGATAAAAGCATCACCCAATAATAAAACATTGATGAGCAGGAAGTATCGATCAGTGGCCAGTGGCAACGTCCAATAGAAACAGGATAACAAACATAACGTATAAACATTGTTGAAAAGGAAACAAGGCAATGAAACGCGATAACTTTGGAATTTGTCTTACTAAGACTATGCTGTTCAAACACTTACAATCGACTTTTACTCACGTAAGAGCCTATGAGAAAGATGGCACCTCCCCACTCGATCTCAAGGTATTGTTAGCATTCCCGCAAATGTCAGGTAGAGATTTATTACAAACAATGCAAGGTTCAAGACAATTGGTATGGCGCGCCGATCACCATTGTCCTAGCTTTAAATAAGCCACTTCATTTTGTAAAAACACTTCTATACTGAACTTAAAGAGCATGCTTATGCGTGCTTTTTAAGTTTCATTTATCTTTGATATTCACGTCACTCAATCTTATTTACACTTGATTAACGAGTTATGAGAATTTCTATTCATATGAGACAATCTATTCAAGACAAATGACTATCGCCCTGTTAACATTAGAGTTAATACTCTAATTGGTATTTAATGCAGATGACCAAACCAAAATTCCGATACCTTGCGATCGCCAGTATGCTTCTCGGCACTATGGCTTCGCCAGGCTATGCAGCCCCGCTCACTTTTTCTGAAGCGTGGCAAATTCTCCAAGAGAACAACAACTCTCTTGCGGCTCAACAAGCCAACGTTGAACGTTATCAACACCTTCAGAACTCAACAAGTAGCCTCAATCTTCCTTCTATTAGCTTAGGGGCTAACTACACGCACCTTGATAGTGATGTGACGATTAATGGTGAACAGTTTTCAGATAGCTTGAGTGGAGTAAACCCTGCTATATCCGCGATTTTGCGCCCTCTAGTTGGTGGCGTTACCTCAACGATTACCGAACAAGACATCTTTAGCTCTTCCATTCGTGCTGTGTGGCCTATCTTCACTGGTGGTCGAATAACCGCTGCGCAAAATGCGGCTGAAGGTAAAAGCGAAGAAGCGCAAAGCCAACTGTTGATGGAGAAACAAGCTCGCTACGAAGACTTAAGTAAGTATTACTTCTCGGTGATCTTAGCGGAAGACGTGGTGAGAACGCGTCAAGCCGTTGAAGCAGGCTTAACTCAGCATCGTGATTTCGCCATCAAGCTTGAACAGCAAGGACAAATCGCCCGAGTAGAACGCCTACAAGCCGATGCTTCTTTAGATAAAGCGATTGTAGAGCGCACGAAAGCTCAGAACGATCTTAAAATTGCGCAATTGGCGTTGACCCAAATCCTTGGTCAAAATGAAAGTGTAGAACCCTCTGAACAACTGTTTATCAATAAGAACCTGCCTCATATGGACGTGTTCATTGACCAGACACTCATGACCTACCCCGGCCTTAAGATTCTTGATGCAAAAGAGAAACAAGCAAGCAGCTTAATTAAAGCCGAGAAAGGTAAATACTACCCAGAGGTTTACCTTTATGGTGATTACAGCCTGTATGAAGATGACTCTCTAGCCAGTGAAATGAAACCCGATTGGTTGGTTGGCATTGGTGTGAATGTGCCACTGCTTGATACCTCTGGCCGTTCCGACAAAGTCGCTGCGGCTCACAGTGCCGTATCACAGGTTCAATTCCTTAAGTCACAAGCTAAGCAAGACTTAACCGTGTTGGTACAAAAGACTTACCTTGAAGCAAACCAAGCCATTGAAGAGGTTCAAGGCCTAAACTCGAGCTTGTCTTTAGCTCAGGAAAACCTATTACTTCGTAAAAAAGCCTTCACACAAGGGTTATCTAACTCATTAGAAGTGGTTGATGCCGAGCTTTATCTTGCGAGCATTAAAACCCAGCAATCTGCTGCTCGCTTCAAATACCTAATCTCTCTCAACAAGCTGTTAGCGCTAACCAGCGAAATGAATGCTTACTCCAGTTACTTAACCTCCTCTGTTCCGTCTGATTTCGACTCAAAAACAGACACCGTTAGCCAGTCAAAAGGATAATTCATGAAACCTATTAAGCCCCTTCTTCTATCTTTAGTTGGTATCGGCGTTATTGGCTGGGTCGGATACAGTTTCTATCAAGCTTATCAACCTCAGCCGGTTAAGCTTCAAGGTCAAATCGATGCGCAGCAATACAGCATCTCATCGAAAGTACCTGGCAGAATTGATGAAATATTCGTGCGCAAAGGCGATTCGGTTGAAAAAGGCGAATTGATCTTCTCTCTACTAAGCCCTGAGATTGATGCGAAGCTAGAGCAAGCAAAAGCTGGTCAGAAAGCCGCTGGTGCATTAGCACAAGAAGCAGAGAATGGCGCGCGTACTCAACAGATCCAAGCGGCTAAAGACCAATGGTTGAAAGCCAAAGCAGCTGCCGATCTGATGGACAAAACCTACCAACGTGTAAACAACCTTTACAACGATGGTGTGGTTGCCGAGCAGAAGCGTGATGAAGCCAAAACACAGTGGCAAGCGGCGAAGTACACCGAAAGCGCTGCATTCCAAATGTATCAATTAGCGCAAGAAGGTGCGCGTGACGAAACCAAAGTGGCCGCCACTCAAAAAGCGTTAATGGCAGCGGGTGCGGTAGCGGAAGTTGAAGCTTACGCAAAAGACACACAGATCCACAGCTGGTTTAATGGCGAAGTCTCTCAGGTTCTATTGAGCAGTGGAGAACTTGCACCACAAGGCTTCCCTGTTGTGACTGTTATCGACACCAAGGATGCTTGGGCTGTGCTCAATGTTCGTGAAGACATGCTTAAGCATTTCGAGAAAGGCAGCCAGTTTGAGGCGTACCTACCGGCTCTGGATAAATCATTAACTTTCCAAGTAACTCACATCGCCGTAATGGGTGATTTCGCAACTTGGCGCTCAACAGACGCAGCACAAGGCTTCGATTTACGTACTTTTGAAGTAGAAGCACACCCTGTCGATACGAGCGAAACACTGCGTATGGGCATGAGCCTAGTGGTTGAGCTTTAGGTGACTTATGTCTGCTAACTCTCAATATACTGGATCGCAATCTAGAGGCTCGCAATCAACTGAGCATCATAGAGCGAAGAATACCTTGCTTCGGCAGTGGGCGATTGTCCGCAAAGACAAATGGTTGTTGTCTTGCCTAACTTGGATTCCTTTGCTGCTTGCTGCCAGTATCTGGCTGATTTTTTCACAAGGGATCGCTCGTGACTTACCGGTCGCAGTTGTCGACCTTGAGCACAGTCAAATCTCGCAACAGTTCACACGCCTTGTTGATGCGTCACCAACGCTGCAAGTCACTCAGAAATACAGCTCTGCGAGTGATGCGGCGAAAGCGATGATCGAACGTGATATCTATGGTTATGTTGTGATACCAAGGCACTTCGACCGAGACCTTCTGCTCGGCTTGAATCCGCAAGTGTCTGTATTCTATAACAGCCAATTTATCTTAATCGGTAAGCTGGTGAACTCTGCCTTGCTGCAGGCTCAAGGGACTTTTAACGCGCAACTTGAAGTCGTGAAACAGCTGTCACACGGTGATACCACGGTGCAATCCGCATTAGGCCAAGCAGTAACGGTACAAAGCCAGATCACGCCGCTGTTCAACAAGAACACCAGTTATGCACAGTTCTTGGTGTCTGCGGTTATTCCTGCACTGTGGCAGATCATGATTGTGGTGGGCACGATATTGGTTTTGACAGCGAACGTTAGAGCTCGTGGGCTTCACGCTTGGTTATCCAACGCCCCTATGAAGTCACTCGCATCAACATTAACGCCCTACCTTGTCTTGTTTTTGATGTTTGGTATCGCGTTTAGTTTTTGGTTCTATGTGCTCTTAGACTGGCCATTTAACGGCAGCTTTGTGGCATTGACTATTGCCCAACTGCTAACCGTGATCAGTTGTATCATTATGGGTTGTTTGTTTTTCTTCTTAACACTTGATCCAGCAAGGGCGATGAGTTTCGCTGGCGCATTTACGGCACCAAGCTTTGCGTTCATGGGTATTACCTTTCCAGTAACAGACATGAATACAGCTGCTCAAATTTGGAGAAGCTTATTGCCCGTGAGTCATTACATCGAAGTACAAACGGCGCAGTCTAGTTATGGTGTGAGCGCAGCACAGTCTTTGATCAGCCTCTCTTCTATGTTGTGGTATGCAGTTCCTGCTTTCGTGGTAATGTTGCTAATTAAGAAACACTTGGCGCAATCAACTCTAACTGCACAAGCAGATCCATCTACAAAAGCAGCTATATCTGCAAAAACAACGCCGTCAACACAGCCAGAAGCATCAGCACAACAAGGAGTAAAACGATGAGCTTTACTCAACTGCTCAAGCAAGAACTCTTAGCGGTATTGCGCAACCCTGTCGTGCTTCTTACGGTATTTGGTGGTGTGGTCTTCTATTCCTTCTTGTATCCATTGCCTTACGCGAACCAAGTTCCTCAACAACTGAAAGCTTCGGTTGTGAACTTGGATAAGAGTCAAAGCAGCTATCAATTAGAGCGTATGGTGGATGCCACCTCTCAGATCGAATTGGTCCGTCGAGACTCCACCATCGCCGATGCGAAACAAGCCGTGCTTAACCAAGAGATTGGCGGATTCCTTGTCATTCCAGAAGAT
The DNA here is from genome assembly GCF_041470465.1 of Vibrio sp. 10N.261.55.F4. Classification (NCBI taxonomy): domain Bacteria; kingdom Pseudomonadati; phylum Pseudomonadota; class Gammaproteobacteria; order Vibrionales; family Vibrionaceae; genus Vibrio; species Vibrio sp. 10N.261.55.F4. Next base: position 42,451 of record NZ_JBFRMM010000025.1, read on the forward strand.
TTCTATAAAGACTTGTTGCTCGGTAAGAGCCCGACACTTTCTTACGCTGGTGATGCTTCTTACTTTTTGGTCTACGGAACCATTGTTGAAGGGCTTGCCAAGGCCGGTGGTACGTTAGCTGCGCAAGTTAAGGTCAGCCATTTGTTAGTCGAAGGTGTGCCTTTAGAATCGGCAGCCAAAGGCTACAGTGCATTCAGCTTGAACCTGAAACCAACGTTTAATAGTCGCATGGGATACATCGATTACGTAGTTCCAGCCGTCTTTGTGTTGATCCTGCAACAAACCTTAGCCATGGCTTCTGGTTTAGTGGGTGCAACCCAAAACGCTCAATCGACATTTGGCTACTGGAGTAAGACCTCTCCAGCGAAACTGATGCTTGCCCGCTGTTGTACCTTAGTCGGCATTTATTACCTGTTGTCGATGTACTATTTCGGCGCTAGCTTTTCGATGTATGGGATAAACCAGCTCGCCTCAACAACACAGATCTTAACCTTACTTCTGCCCTTCTTACTGGCCAGTTGTTTGATCGGGATTTTTATTGGTGAGTTAGTGCCACGAAGAGAGCTAGTCACGGTTGTAGTGTTAATCAGTTCAATGCCACTGATCTTCTCTTCAGGTTTTATCTGGCCAGTTGAAATGATGCCTGAATGGTTAGTTCTGTTATCACAGCTATTCCCAAGCACACCGGCTATCCAAGGTTTCTTAGCACTTAATCAGATGGGTGCATCTTGGCAAGAAGTGGCGTCTCAATGGACATTACTATGGGGACAGGTTTTATTGTGGGGTTCGTTATTGGCACTTAAGCTCTACCACAAATCCAGCAAAAGCACAGTTGGCAATAGCAATAGTCATCGAACCGTTTAGTTTTATGTGCTAGCGGAAAGTATTCATGCTTCCCGCTCATCAAAAAGCTCTGATAAAGGGCTTTTAATATCCTCAGATCCGAACACACCTTTAGCCTTCGTATGTTTAAACACCTCGAAAACATATCGAATACTCGAACTCTCCTACGTTCCCTCTATGTCCCCCCTATGCCCCTACAGCCCATCACTCTGAATTCTCCTTCACCCGTCCCTAAAACAACTACTGCATATACTTTTCTCAGCCTACAAAGCACCGACTTATTCCCAAATGATGACAAAACCCGAACAATTGTAAATTTATTGTAAAAATTTCTTTGTTGGCATTATTTTTATGTATAGGATTATCAGTAGGACTTGGTAGCCCGAATACCATAGTCTTATTGGTGCACATACCAAAAGGATATCCATACAAAGCAAGATCAGTACTTATATTTATTTCGTTTTTCGACCTAGCTACAGCCGTTTATGTTGCCGTCGAATGAAGTAGATAAACCACTGAGATATACAAATCAAATAGAAAACAAACACAACAGCAACAAACATAATTTATTAAAAAGACAGGGAAAACCATGAAAAACATACGTGAATTATTTTTTGGGTTTATATTATTGTTTAGTTCCAGTGCATTTGCAGAAGAAGGATCATTTAACCAAGCTATCAGCAACTTAAGTCAAAGTGTTGATGGGTTTTTCAACGACTACACAGGATGGTTCGTTGGACTCATATTTAAAAGTGTACCGGTTGGCGAAGCCAACTTCCCTATTATTGTTGGCTGGTTATTACTCGCTGCGTTGATCTTTACTGTTTACTTTGGCTTCGTTCAATTTAAGCGAGTCGGTATGGCTGTAGATATCATTAGAGGCAAGTACACAGACCCTAACTCAATAGAAGACGGCGAAGTTTCCCATTTTCAAGCTTTAGCTACTGCCCTTTCTGGAACCGTCGGGCTTGGTAACATTGCCGGTGTAGGTGCTGCACTTGCGATTGGTGGCCCTGGCGCGACATTCTGGATGATCTTGTGTGGCCTTCTGGGTATGGCTTCTAAGTTCTGTGAGTGTACCTTAGGTGTGAAATACCGAACTATCCTACCTTCAGGTGTTGTTTCGGGTGGTCCAATGTACTACCTAAGCCAAGGTCTGGGTGAAAGAGGTTTAGGCGGACTAGGTAAAGCGCTCGCTATTGGTTTCGCATTAATGTGTATTTTAGGCGCATTAGGCGGCGGTAACATGTTCCAAGCTAACCAAGCACACGCCATGTTAACTTACGCATTTGATGTACCAAGTGAATACGGTGTGATCACTGGCCTTGTACTTGCCTCTTTAGTTTTCTCTGTGATTGTTGGTGGTATGCCTTCTATCGCATCGGTAACAGAAAAAGTTGTTCCTTGGATGGCTGCTCTGTATATCGGTATGGCTCTGATTGTCATCGGTTCTAACCTTGATCAAGTTGGCCCTGCGTTCAGCGCAATCTTTACAGGTGCATTTACTGGTGAAGGTGTTGTTGGTGGATTTATTGGTGCGCTAATTCAAGGCTTGAAACGTGCAACATTCTCGAACGAAGCAGGTGTAGGTTCAGCAGCTATCGCTCACTCAGCGGTTAAAACAAAAGAACCAATCACCGAAGGTCTAGTATCACTATTAGAACCGTTCGTTGATACGGTAATCATTTGTACAATGACCGCATTGGTTATCACTATCGCTGGTTTAAACGTAGGTCCATTCGATGGCTCTGGTTTAACGGGTGTAACGCTGACTGCTGCATCGTTTACTGAAACGGCAGAAGTATTCAAATACACACTCGCTCTCGCAGTAATCATGTTTGCGTTCTCGACGATGATTTCTTGGTCGTACTACGGTCTAAAAGCTTGGACTTACCTATTTGGTGAAGGCAAAACAACGGAGCTGATTTTCAAAGTGATGTTCTGTGTGTTTGTTGTTATTGGTGCCACGATTCAATTTGGTGCGGTAATCGACTTCTCTGATGCGGCTATCTTTGCGATGTCTATCTTCAACATTCTTGGTCTGTACTTCTTGATGCCAGTTGTGAAGAAAGAACTGCAATCGTTTGTTGCTCGTGTGAAATCAGGCGAAATCAAAACGTATGAGAAATAACGTTTAGTGGAATGAGGTTTTGCTCTAGTAGCTAACTGCATTCTAAGAAACGACACAGCTCTAAAAACGAAACTGTTCTAAAAATTTTTGTAAGACCCTTTGCTTGAGAAAGCGAGAACAGGACTGCAACTTATCCAAAATCCCTACCAGCTTGGCTTGTGGGGATTTTTTATGTCTGAACGATTAGGCGAATAACTACCTTCAATGCCCTGCTCACTCTTTTCACCCTTTTCACTCTGTTCATCATCGTGTTCAACATCGACACGACGAACCAACTCTTCTACTTTGATCATCTCTTTTTGCGCTAATGGCGAGCGACAATCATCGAAACAATAAGCTATGGTGCAGTTCTCACAAAGATACTCTGGCATCACTCCATCCCTTGTCGTCAAAGCAGCCAAATGCGAGCTAGCAATCGACTGCGTGTTCATCCTGAACAACACTATTATGCAGCGACTCTGAGCTGAAAATATGTATGCAAAGTCATTTAATAGACAACAAGTAACATATCATTGTGGATATACGTAACTATTCACAAATATCTAAGCAAACAATGAAAACACTTAAATAATCAATAATGAGAACGCACCGGATCTATGCTCTCGACAAACGCAAAACGCCCACATCACGTGTGTGATGTGGGCGTTTCAATATTTAATGCAAAACTAACGTTAGGTTGGTAAAGCCTTCGGCTTATAAACCCATCTCTTCAGTGAGCGTTTTGATCTGCTTGAGATCCATGGTGTGGACTTCAATCATTTGTCTGATATCGCTCAGTCGAGAGTTAGCGTTATCTTGCTTCTCACACGCGTCAGATTTCGCATCCCATGATGTGCCATCTAAGTAAACATCACACGCTTTCTTAAGAGAACCAAGATTCTGCTCGAGTTGATCTCTTTCTTTCTCAAGTTTTTCAAGTTCTTGAGAAATCTGTAATTCTTTTCGGAAAACTTCACGCGCACGCTCAAACAAAGTCGATTGCATGTCAGCCTGACGATTAAGTTTCTGGTTGTCTTGCTGAGTTTGCTCTAACGTTTGCTTCTGTTCATTTAGCTGTTGCTCTAACGAGTAGTTCGCCTTCTCTAAAACCGAAGACTGCTTCGCTAATTCCTGGAGCTCTTTTTGATGCTCTTCCGTTTGTTTCACTAGAGCGGCTTCTACTTTCGCATCGATTTCGGTATCAACTTTTGCCACTTTAGTTTCAACGGATGTCATCAACTGTGTTTTGCTGTCATGCAGTTCTTGATAACGAGTTTCGAGTACCTGATAAGTGGACTCCCACTTCGAAGCCGTGATTGTAGAACCGATCAAGCCACCTAACGCCAAACCTATAACCACAGCAATGCCGATATAAAGCTGACTGCGCTTATCGCGTTCTTCAATAACAACCACTTCATCTTGTTCGCTTTGTCCAGATTGCTGGTTCACTAGCGGGTACTCCCAAAAATTTATTTAACGTTACGCGGTCACTGACACGAATGCCAATACTGATTGTGAAGGCTCAGTTAAACCTATCGCTCAAGCCAGAAGCACTTAAGCTTTACTAACACATTCATCCCACCTGTTTACAGGCAGGCTTAACGAGTTAACTCCGAAATCATCAAGCTGGCAGTATACAAAAGGAAGCTGCTAACGATAACAATCACTACCCATTTTTGCAGTTTTTCGTTTGTCCGGTAACGAAACAGCACAAATGCCAAAGCCAATAAAAAAACAATCGCTATTAATCGAGTCATAACTCCTCCTTGTTTCTCTATTTTATACCATTTAAATAAGCAAGTTACGTCAGAGACTCGTTGTTTGATCATTTAGTTGAACAACATTTGAGCAAACAGATATTTTGTAGCTGACATCACATTTTATATGATCTAGGATACGCCTACAGATTACCTAATTATTTAGGTAATTGTTCCGATGAAGACTGCAGGAGAGTGGTTTTTAACTAAATATTAACATTTAGTTAGATAAACCCGCCGAAGAAGTAAATCTTTCAGGCGCTTTGTGCTGGAGAAATCCAGAAAAGTGAGGACTGTCGTTGGAGGAACCTCTGGAGAGAACCGTACTACTTTTTTTGTAGCAAGCGGTCGCCGAAGGAGCAAGCTTAGTGCCCGTTACTTATCTATAAGTGATTCGCTAAGTGAAACTCTCAGGCAAAAGGACAGAGGAGTGGAAAGCAACAGCCTTAATTAACACAAGAATTCTATCTAGAAATCCGTATGTATTAAGTAGTGCGCCCGATCCCTGAGATCTGTACTGCCTTCCCTCTTCTCCTTAAATTTTTAATTTATTAAGGGGAATCTATGAACCACCTACAAGCTACACTACAAACCATCAACCAATTCGTTTGGGGACCACCACTGCTTATTCTGCTAGTGGGTACAGGTATCTACTTTACTTTTCGCTTAGGCTTACTCCAGTTTAGACACCTCCCAACTGCACTGAAAATGGTGTTCAGCAAAGACAAATCTGGTACGGGTGACGTATCGAGTTTCGCGGCTTTGTGTACTGCACTTTCAGCAACCATTGGTACAGGTAACATCGTTGGTGTAGCGACCGCAATCAAGATTGGTGGCCCTGGTGCCCTATTCTGGATGTGGCTTGCCGCTGTATTTGGTATGGCGACCAAGTACGCAGAATGTCTACTCGCCGTTAAATACCGCAGAACCGATAGCAATGGCGAAATGGTTGGCGGCCCAATGTACTACCTGCAATACGGTGTCGGCTCACGAATCTTAGCGGTAATGTTCGCTGTCTTCGCGCTCGGCGTTGCTTGCTTCGGTATCGGTACCTTCCCACAAGTCAACGCTATCTTGGACGCAACTCAAATCTCATTTGGCGCTTCGCGTGAGATGTCTGCTGTCGTTCTTACGATATTAGTGGCAGTGGTTACCCTTGGTGGTATCCAATCTATCGCTAAAGTGGCAGGGAAAGTTGTTCCTACTATGGCGGTTATGTACGTCGTCGCGTGTTTAAGCGTTCTGATTTCAAATGCCGACCAACTACTGAATGCCATTACCCTTGTTGTGACTTCTGCGTTTACCAACACAGCAGCAACCGGTGGTTTCTTTGGCGCGAGCATCATGCTTGCTATCCAATCAGGTATCGCTCGTGGTGTGTTCTCGAACGAATCTGGCCTAGGTAGCGCACCAATGGCTGCAGCAGCGGCTAAAACAGACTCATGTGTGAAACAAGGACTTGTCTCTATGACAGGTACCTTCTTCGACACCATCATCATCTGTACGATGACAGGTTTGGCGCTTATCTTAACGGGTGCTTGGCAGACTGATCTTTCAGGCGCTGCGATGACCACTCACGCATTCGCTGTTGGTCTGAATGCAGATACCCTTGGCCCTATGTTGGTTTCTGTTGGCTTAATCTTCTTTGCGTTTACAACAATTTTAGGTTGGAACTACTACGGTGAGCGCTGTGTTGTGTTCTTGCTAGGTACCAAAGCTGTATTGCCTTACAAGATCATCTTCATTGCGTTGGTGGCTTCTGGTGCATTCTTAAAGCTCGACATGATCTGGATAATGGCTGATATCGTGAACGGCCTAATGGCAATTCCGAACCTAATCGGGCTTATCTTGCTGCGCCACGTTGTTATCGAAGAAACCAAGCTATTCTTCAAACCGTTGACGTCTTCAAATGATTGTGAAGCAGTTAAAGCGTAAACTGAAGTGATTGAATACCAAGCCCGCATTCAACTGCGGGCTTTTTTATTTTCATCACATAGCGAAACGTCTTAAATTATTATGCAGCACATATGCCCTTATAAATAACAAGAATATTAAATCGACCACTATGCGATTTAATAAAGAAGATAGAAGACTACTAAAAAGAACACTAATAAAACCAACACTTAATTAGATATTACTTATATTTAACAGATTGTGCGTAGGTGTCAGGCATTTTGTAACAAACATATTAAATTTCTTTTCGTTTCAACGACACAAAAAACCAGAAGAATAAAACATGTGACTTTAATTCATATATTAGTCAGTTTATAGTCATCTACATTGTAGAGAGAATTATAATAAAAATAAAACGTTGGCTATATGATCAGATTCGACCCGATTAAAAACCGTATTTATAACGATGAACGTTCTATTAAAGTAGGATACCGTGAAACTCGGGTCCTGGAGTTATTACATAAAAACTCACCCGATATTGTTAACAAACAAGATATTATTAGCTTCGCTTGGGGAAACGAGTTCATAGGGGATACGTCACTAGCGAAAAGTATAAGTTTACTGCGCCAAGGGTTCGTTAGATTAGGCATCAAAGAAACCCCAATCGTCACCGTTCCTAAGGTGGGCTATCGCCTTATCGATGAGTGCGTGGTAATCGACTCCCCCATCAATAATGCAGCCACAACTCCCCTTGCTGATGCGAGCAACCTGATACCCGTCGGCAATAACGGTATTGCTATCGGTGCAGCTGTTGCAGTCGAACCTAAGCCTAACCCTAAACAAAGTTCGTCGGCTTACTTTCCCACTGCTGAAAACCGAAACAAGTTGTGCTACTTCACCACTGGCTGCTTACTGTTGGCATCAGCGTTATTGGCTTTTGCTAAGGTTAATGAGAGAAACCTCAGCGATATCAACCCCGTTAACCGGCTCAGCGAGCAATGGATAGGTCAAATACAAGTTTTCCAAGCCCCTGAAATGGCGATGACGCCAGAGCTAGAAAGCATTCTCTATCAGTATCAATGTGATTGCGTGGCGTACATTAGCGAAGAAGCGGAATATTCTGAGCTCTCTATTCTGAACAAAGCCACACGCCAGTCCGTCAACATCTTTTACACGTCAACCCAACTAGATCAAGCCAGTACCGAACTGGCCCTATTCCTAGAAAGAGGTCAATTATGATGCCAATCGTTGCGCTCATTTCTGCATTCGTTTTATTGGTTGGCATATGGAGTATCCCTTCGCCCCAACCAAAAGAAGAGCATCGCTACCAACATAGCGTGGTGGACCTGATAGTGAATGACAATGTATTACGTACCGACGGATTAACGAAAATAAGTAACAACAAGGTGCTGCACCTGATGTCCGTTCAAGACGACAACATGCCCGACCCACTTGTTCTGCGATTCAGAGGAACAGCCCGTCCTTCTCAATCACTTTTCTTTTCTATTTCTGGCACCATTGACTTAGTCTCTGTGCAAAAAATAAATAAAACAATGAATGACAGCCGATTGGCGCCTTACCTGTTAATCAACAATGACCCATTAACGGTAAAGATTGATATCTTAAGTTCGAATGATTTATTTGCCATCATTAAAACGTGTAATACAGGCCGAACGCAACTTCTGGCCAAACGATAATTAGAGATAGTTTAACCACTAGCAAAAAGTGCCCTATTATCAAGTAGCAAGCTTTTCCGATATTACACATAAAAAACGGATGGTTATTTTCATTATTTTATTAGTAATACAATTATTACAGTCTTCCTTACTTTAAGTGTTTGCATTTTAAAACCGATAGCAAAGCAAAATATTCAAGTTAGATTTTTACTCTTTGTCACTCACTACCTGCCCACCTTAAAACTACGAGTATTGTGAATGGTTATACCTGTTCTTCTAATTAACCATTCATACAAACGCCAAAAATAACGTCAAATAATTTTGACGTCTAAGCCCGAATAATGGGCCTTCATTTTTCTAAAAACGGTTTGAGCCCCATCAAACAATTTACGTTCAGTTGCATACTCTTTCACCGTAAAAACACTAATGACAATACAAGCCATTGAATTAACTGGGTAATTTAATTCAACCCTTTTCAGTATCTATCTATTTATCAACATGAAAAAGTGAACTTGTCTTGTTAACTGCACGGCACACAAAACATTATCAAAATAGAAAAATTACAAATGAGGGAATTGTTAATGATCACAGTAAACAGAAGTCTCCTAGCAACCGCAGTGTTGTCTGTTCTATCAACCGGTGTAAATGCGAAGATTTACCCAGACCAAATAGTGTTTGACCAACTTGGTGAAGATGTCTGTCGCTCTGGTTATCGTCCTATAGACCGTTATGAAGCAGAAGAGCAGAAGAGTACTTTGGTCGCTCGCATGGGCACTTGGCAGATCACCGGGTTAAAAGGAAACTGGGTAATCATGGGGCCGGGTTATCATGGCGAAATTAAGCAATCAAGCAGTGGGTCAACGTTCTGTTACCCAAACAACGACCAATCTGAAATCCCTAACTATTCCGCCAAATCGGTTCAGGAAGGCAGCGAAATCGATGTTCAGTATGAATTAGTGAACAACCGTAACGACTTTGTACGCCCATTAAGCTACTTAGCCCACAACCTAGGTTACGCTTGGGTTGGCGGTAATAACAGTCAGTACGTGGGCGAAGACATGACGATAAAGCGCTCTGGCAACAGTTGGGTAATACAAGGAAATAACAATGGCTCTTGTAGCGGCTATCGCTGTGATGAAAAAACCAAAATCACCGTCGACAATTTTGCCTACACCGTTAACGACGACAACTTTTGGCATGGTGATGTTGTCGAGTCGGATCGTGAACTAGTGAAAACGGTTTACGCGACGGCAAGAAACAACAGCAACATCGCGCAACAAGTGGTGGTAGACCTAAAAGTAGACGAATCAACAAACTGGTCGAAAACGAACAGCTACGGATTCTCACAGAGCGTTCAAACAGAGAACACCTTCAAGTGGCCTTTGGTTGGCGAAACTAAGCTCACCGTTAAGTTCGAGGCTAACCAAAGCTTCGCTGAAACAAATGGCAACTCCACTAGCGAACAAGTAACACTTCAAGCTCGTCCTATGGTTCCTGCGAATTCGGAGCTACCGATTCGAGTTGAGCTGTATCGTTCAAGCATCTCTTACCCGTACCGATTCAACGCCGATATTAGCTACGATGTTGAATTCAACGGCTTCCTTCGTTGGGGTGGCAACGCGTGGCACTCTCATCCAGATAACCGCCCGTACAAGGCTCATACCTTCACCATGGGCCGTGGCAGCAGTGAATCTGCCGACATTCGCTACCAATGGGATCACCGTTACATCCCAGGTGAAACTAAATGGTGGGATTGGGGCTGGGCGATTAAAGAAGCTGGCTTATCAAGCATGCAATACGCGACTGGCGGAAGCTTACGCCCCTTCCACTCTTACGTGTCTGGAGATTTCTACGCTGAATCTCAATTTGCAGGTACTATCGAAATTGGACAAGCAACACCAATTACTAACAATCTACGCAGCAAAAGAAGTACTGATTCCGTCAACGAATCTACTGAGCGCATTGGCGACATCGAAGTTACCACCAACTTTAACGCCGATGAGTTGAGTGACTTAGGTTTCGAAGGTGCTGAGATGAACATTAGCGTCGTTGAATAACTGCGCTGTAGAATAAGATCGGTACAAAGATCTACCAGTAATAAAGCACAAAGCCCACGACACATCGTGGGCTTTCATATATTCATGTTCAACTGAAAACGGTGAACTACACAGGCTCTTCCATCAGAAGCTTAACACCCAGCCCAACCAGCACCATGCCCGTCACGCCTTCCATCCACTTCATAAAACTCGCGTTTTTGAGCAAATTTTTAGCCGAGTTAAGCGCGCCAGCCAAACCACATTGCCATACCATCGCAATCATAAAGTGTACCGAAGCCATCAACATAGATTGCAATAAAGGCGAACCTTCAGGGTTTACAAATTGAGGTAAAAAGGCCAGATAGAAAACGGCTGTTTTTGGGTTAAGAACGTTAGACAGAAAGCCTTCACGCAAAGAACGCTTTGCACTGTAAGCCTGCTGAGCTTGTTCTCCGACCTTCAAACCGCCACCGTTTTTCATCAACGCTCGCAAACTGCTTAAGCCAAGCCAGATGAGGTAAACCGCACCTACCATCTTAACGGCTTGAAAGAGTTCAGCGGATTGGGCGAGGATTGCAGATATACCCACAGCAGAGAAAAACGCGTGTACATACAAGCCGCTACAAATACCAAAGCTCGTCATACAACCGTCAGCTAAGCCAGAGCGGCTAGTATTGCGAATCACCAAAGCCGTATCTAAGCCCGGCGTTAGCGTTAAAATAGTGATGGCAATTAGAAATGCCTCAAAGTTCAAAATATCCATATCATTGTCATTTTTGTTCAGCGATCTATCATCAATACCGTGTATCTGAACAATTCGCAAGCAACAATTGCCACCAGCTATACAACTCACTGATTTTGTGCACAATAGAACAGTTTGATTTGTTAAGAAATAGTAAATTCAAGGCATCGTACCGCCTCATGCTTTTCTCGCTATATCTTCGACTGCGAAGGTCGGCGTCATTAAAAAGCAAAGCCATAATCAAAGTACACGAGATGAACCTTAACGCTGACGCAGCCCTAAGGATCATTTAAAGAAACCAAATTAAGAGTAGTCAAATGAGCGCATTCAAAAAACTAGTCGAACACTCTCAAAAATGTTCACGCTTTCAACACCTAGCTTCTATTTGTGGTTGGGACCAAGCTTCAATGATGCCAGCAGGTGGTAACCAAGCTCGTAGTGAAGCGATGGCCGAGCTTTCTGTTCATATTCACGGCTTAATGACTCAACCACAGCTTGGCGATTGGATTGCAGACGCTGAAAATGAAGCGCTGAACACTGAGCAACAATCGTCACTTCGTGAAATAAAACGCCAGTGGCAACAAGCAAACCTACTTCCAGAAAAACTGGTTGAAGCGAAATCTCTATCGGGTTCAAAATGTGAACATGCGTGGCGTAGCCAACGCGGTAACAACGACTGGGTTGGATTCGAAAAGAACTGGCGTGAAGTGGTTGAGCTTTCTCGTGAAGAAGCGCAGATTCGCGCAGACGCAGCCAATCTAACGCCTTATGATGCGATGCTGGATATTTATGAACCGGGCACCAGCTCTACTTCACTTGATACCCTATTTGCAGACGTTAAAACTTGGCTTCCAGGTTTAATTGATGAAGTGATCGAAAAACAATCGAGCGAGCAATTTAACGCACCATCAGGTATCTATTCGACCGAGAAACAGAAAGCACTGGGTTTAGAAGTCATGAAGCTGCTTCAGTTCGATTTTGAACACGGCCGATTGGATGAAAGTGTTCACCCATTCTGTGGCGGCGTGCCTTCAGACGTGCGTATCACAACACGCTATGACGAAGCGGAATTCGTTCAAAGCTTAATGGGTATTGTGCATGAAACAGGCCACGCACGTTACGAACAAGGCTTACCAAAACACCTAGCAGGACAACCAGCGGGGGAAGCTCGTTCTATGGGCATTCATGAATCTCAATCTTTATTCTTCGAGATGCAAGTCGGCCGCAGCGACCCGTTCATTGGACACTTAGCGAACTTGGCTGGTCAGCAATTCTCAGGCTCAGAATTTGAGAAAGAAAACTTCCAGAAGATCTACACGCGCGTGAAGAAAGACTTCATCCGTGTTGATGCCGATGAACTGACCTACCCTGCACACGTTATCCTGCGTTACGAGATTGAGCGTGACTTGATCAACGGCAAGATCAAACACACTGACGTGCCAGAGTTATGGAATACCAAGATGCAGTCTTACCTTGGTTTAAGCACTCAAGGCAACTTCACTAACGGCTGTATGCAAGACATCCACTGGACAGACGGCGCATTTGGTTACTTCCCATCGTACACATTAGGTGCGATGTACGCGGCGCAGTTCATGGCTTCAATGAAGAAAACGGTAGATATAAACTCTGTGATTGAAAGCGGTGACCTATCCCCTATCTTCACTTGGTTAGAATCAAACATTTGGAGCAAAGGCAGCCTGCTGACCACTGATGACTTGGTGAAAGGTGCAACGGGCGAAACCTTGAATGCGCAATACTTCAAAGACCATTTGAGAAGTCGTTATCTGTAGATAAAACGCCCAACTACATTAAAGGTTTCTACTTGCAAAGCTTGCTGTGTAAGTAGAACCAAGCTGAAAAAAGCATAGTACAAGTATTGTAAGTCAAAAGTCACAATTATGGCTGAAGGGTAGCTTTGGTTCTAACTAGAAAAGGGGCACTTCTGAGTTACGAAGTGCCATCTGTGAAGGTTCTGGACATTTCCGAGTTGCGTTTTATCTAATTTAGTAAGTCATGAATTAACAGAATTAGGGCAACTCGCTTAGTCGAGTGTCCAGTATCACTGGTGCAGATCAGTTATCATATTTTAAGTAAATCACTCTAGAAAGGAAGCGAAACCTATGAATTTTAGTTTTGAACAACTTCTCGCGTTCGTGACCGTTTATGAACAACTCTCGTTTAGCAAAGCCGCGGTCAAACTCAATAAGCACCGAACTACGATAGGGCAGGTGATTACCAACCTTGAAGACCAACTAGCGGTCAGTTTGTTTGAACGAGTGGGGCGTTCGGTAGAGCCAACTGAAGATGGTCACCTTCTTTATCACAATGCTAAATTAACCATCGAGCAAGCGCGTACTTTCGATAAATTGGCGCTAAGCCTCTCTTATGGTGGATTAGAAAGCGTCAACATCGCTTATTCTAGTGTGATTCCTCATCGCGCTTTGGTTGAAATCCGCCAGCAATTTCTTCGCGATTTTCCGCTAATGCGCGTGAACTTTTTTGTTAGGAATAAACAGGACATCAAAAGAGGCATAGATAGTGGCGAATACCATTTTGGTATCGTCAATGTGCATGACCGTCAGGCGATGTATAGCTTTGATGCTACTTTCCTTGGGCATTTCGAATTTATCCCTTTTGTTCAAAAAGGTGGAGATCTATCTAGGTTGGAGAAAAGTGCAGTCTTGGTAGCTCTGAAAAACAGCAAACAATTTGTCTTACGATCTTTTATTGAAGAAGGTATGTCAGAGAAGATTATTTACAGCTCAGACAATGAAGCAATCGATCAACTTGCCCTAGTGATAAAGATGGTCGAAGCGGGGTTGGGTTGGGCGTTACTGCCTAAAACCTTCGCTAATACTGAGTTTGCCAATCATGCCATTGAGCCAGTTGAAGCCGATGAGATGCTAGAGGGCTTCAAGTTTGGCTTCGCGCTTTGGTGTCCACATTCCAAACAAATTGTTGATATTAAAAAGTCGTTAATCACCGTGATAAACAATTATCGCAAGCGATTTGAAGATGGTCTCCGTCGTTAACTCATAGACTCATCCAATTTTTTAACAAGGTTCAATTAGAGCCTTGTTTTCGTTTCAGTTAACTTTAAGTTCGAGTTTTAATGGATTACACCCTTTATATAGGAGTGTGAGGTATCAAGCTGACTATCTCTTCAGTCATGTCACTTTCCCTGTACCTTTAAATAATATAAAAGATATCATACAGTTTGTTGTGATTTTACCCCCAGCCCGTGAAGATAAAGTGACTAAATGGTTGATGTGATACATAGCAATTGTTCACAACTAAAGTTCATAAGGATGGATGACTTTTAGTAGGGAAAATGTTCGCATCCTAAACGATGTAGAGTATTCAATCTAAGTGATTTTGGGGCAGATCTGAGCTAGCAGGCACTTTGCAAGAAAAGCGCCACGAGTAAAACTTCAGGCTTATGAAGCCTCTGGACATTTCCGTTTTAGCAAGATTGCCAATTAAGCAAAGCATGAATTAAAAGGATAGAAAAAGTCGCTTACGTGATTGTCAGGGATCATTAGACCACTACAACTTCAATTGTCAGTTATAACTAAAACGGCACCTAGCCTTTGAGCAAAAAACCCTATATAACTCATCCCCACCTTCATGCTCTCTTACTCGAAAGAAAAAAATACTCTTCCCTCCCTCCTCATACGCGAGAGCTAGCTCAGCATCATCTCTTATCAAACCTTCAGCTACTAAGTGAACTTCTAATGCATCGAGTGCTTTTTCTTCTAAGGCTTTATCGTGAATTGGTTTAAAACCTCCAAATGAAAGGGAAGAAAAAAAAAGAGCAAAAACAAAAAAAACAATTCGCATAACTATTCCTTTTTTATTAGTTCAATACTAATTCCAGTTTAGTAAGAAATTAAGATTGTCGCAGCAGTGAAACTAAATAGATAGCTCTCGTTTCATGCAATTAAAGTCGGAGTTCATCATTCTTATTATGGTAAATGGGTAAATTAGCTACCAAAAACAACCCTCAGACCGCCTCAAACGCTCTCAGCGAGGATTTTGGGCTTGTTCAAGGCTATGCTCATACTACCTTGTATGTGTGTGACTCTTTCAGTGCGATTTACAGAGCAAAAACTAGCGAATTCGTTTGAGTCAAGAACTGTACTCTGCCCCCACTTTTCGTACTTTGTGAGTTAAGTCGCCCCGTTAGCAAGAATTTGGACAGCCGCAACTACCTTAAAATGCAGGTCACATTCTCCACTGGACGGACGGCGCATTCGGTTACTTCCCACCTTACACATTAGGTGCGATGTACGCGGCTCAGTTCATGGCTTCAATGAAGAAAACAGTGGATGTGAACTCAGTGATTGAAAGCGGTGACCTATCCCCTATCTTCAATTGGTTAGAATCGAACATTTAGAGCAAAGGCAGCCTGCTTACTACTGATGATTTGGTGAAAGGCGCAACCGGTGAAACCTTGAATGCGCAATACTTCAAAGACCACCTAAGAAGCCGTTACCTTTAATGGAAAAAATTGATAGAGGCTGATCAGTTTATTGATTCAGCCTTTTTAATCACATTTTCAAAACATACTTAGGTTGATTCGAAGGCTTTATCCCTTCATCGAACTTAACAATCACGGAATATCCTGGTACCTGCTAGCACGAAATTGGACAAAAACGCGTTAAACTCAAAACTCTAATTCACTTAACTAATATTAGAAAAAGTATCTTGAAACCTTAAAGCTGAGAGGTTGATACGGCGACGTTGAACAATGAGTATTAGCTATCTAATCAATTACGCTAGTATGGGCGAAGTCTGAAAGTAATAGACTCAGAAAGCGTATTAATAATAACCAACAAAAGTCTGGTGAGTGTGTTACCTTGGTTGTTATCCCTACCGCTTAGTAGGGACTTCTTTTCTTTTCCGAACTCGCAACTCGGCACTCCTTAGTCGCCCTCCTAAGCCATACTGCAGGCTTTAATTATGTCCATCTCAACCGAAAAGTTAAGAAATATATTCAGACTCTCTAGAATTGAAAATGTAGATACCAACAACGTCCCCCATATAGCTCCTTGGTTACCACTTGCTCAGAAAGTAAAACCAGTCATCCCTTCTGC
>NZ_JBFRMM010000027.1:0-56915 GCF_041470465.1 Vibrio sp. 10N.261.55.F4
AACATGTAATTCTAAAGCTATTACCATTCCAACAGAATGGTAATGAATTGACTGTGCCGAATAACTACAAGTAGTTAAACGTATTGGTCACTCAGTTCATTGAAATCAATTTTGATTCCGAAGAATCTGTTTTATCTAACGATAAAACGTTTTGATATTCATCAACGAGTGCCCACACAGATTGATAGGTTTAAATTGTTAAAGAGCGCTAGCGTTTTGTGATTCACATCTCAGTCGCTAGGGGTGCGTACTATACCTGCACCACTTTGAGAGTCAAGGGTTATTTTCAAACTCTTTTTCTCTACCGATTTCGCTGTGTGACTTTCGTCTCACTCCGTGTCGGTGAGGCGGCATTATAGAGAGATTGAGATGGAGCACAAGGGCTTTTTGAAATAAAAGTTTTGTTCGCCTAAAAAGCCACCAGATCCGCATTTTTCGAATAAAAACTAAACATTTGAGACGTATCACAGCAATACATTGGAAAAATGGAAGCCATGAACGTAAGATTCATGTGTCTATTTTGTTAATGGTAGATGCGTCTATTTCGTTTATTAATATGTAGTATTCCGATATGAACTCAAAAAAATCGATGTTGTTAATTGTCGCACTGGCTGTATTAGGCGGCATTGTTTTCTCTCAGGTAGATATATCGCCTGCAATTACCTTTATCCTTGGTGTCTTGGCTTCCGCTTTTGTTGTTAACTTTTCAAGCACCGACTCAAAATCAGATTCAGAACCTAAGGCTTCAACCAAAACACTTTATGTGGGTAACCTTCCATACAAAGCGAACGAATCACATGTACGTGAATTATTCTCAGAGCATGGTGAAGTATTTGCAGTACGTTTAATGAAAGACAAACGTACTGGTAAAAGAAGAGGCTTTGGATTTGTTGTTATGGCAAGTAATGATGTGAATCATGCAATCTCTGCACTTAACGATAAAGATTACATGCAACGCACTTTAAAAGTACGTGTTGCAAATGATCCTAAACATCCTGAAGCGGACGAATCTGAACTGAGCTAAACCCTAACTGCTTTAACATACTATTTAGTGCACTTTCTTTTTTAGGAAGTGCACTACAAAAAACTTCACGTACTCCCCCTTCTTTATTAACGCTTTCCAAACCCAACAAATCTTGAACCCGCTTAGCTATCGCTTTACCAGAATCTATCAGCACTACACTTTCACCTAGTACTTGTTGAATCTCTGATTTGATCAATGGGAAATGAGTACATCCTAATACAGCCACATCAATTGTGTTGATCATCGGCTGAAGGATTTGCTGTAACTCTTCAAGGCTAATCTCCTCGCCTCTGAGTTTATCTTCGGCCATATCCACCAGCCGAGTAGAACCCAACAGCTCTACTCTTTTATTACTCGAGAAGTTTTTGATGAGCTCGTGTGTGTATTCACGAGTAATCGTCGCGGGAGTCGCAATAAGGCCAACCGCTTTATTAGCCAGTAACGAAGCAGGTTTGATTGCCGGGACTACGCCAACAATTGGGATTAGATTATTAACGCGAAGTGTAGGCAAGACTATCGTACTGGCCGTATTACAAGCTATCACTACAATATCAATAGCGTGACTCACCACAAAGCTAGCGACGATACTTTGGGCTCGCTGAATAAGAACTTGCTGATCGAGCTCGCCATATGGGTAAGCCTCGTTATCGAATACATAGATATAATTGTGATTTGGTAGTAACTGACTTATCTCTTTATATACAGACAGGCCACCAACTCCAGAATCAAAGATCAATATGTTTTTTTGTATGCTTTCCGCCACAACCATTACCTATAATAAGTTCCGCAGCAATGATACCCCTTCACTTAGTTTTCGCCAATCATCACTCTACATAATGCAAGCTCGGTAGCGTTGATGAACAAAGCGCTCACCTTGATCTACATTTTCTAGATCTATCTTGAGCTTACCTTTAAAGCATGGCGCTGACGTCACTAAGGTGTGGAACTCACCATCTTCGCCACATGGATCGACATGACTCGGTAAGCTACCTATGAGCTCAAGTGTGTACTCCTTCCCGCAATAGCTCATATCTAATGCATCGCTATCGACCGTGACGAGAAAGGTTTCGATGCCTCTGTCTATTATTTCACTCGCAAGTGCCTGACTGTTCTCTCCCATTAGAGGGAACACACACTCCCAACCAGCTGGTTCTATATAGCTTCTTCTATAGTCGGCAATGCCATTACAAAACATGTCTCCAAACGCGACTGCATCGATTGATAAGCCAGAACCTTTAAGTGCGGAGACAATGGTACTTTGATAAATCTCATTACTAGGAAACACTTCCGGGAGCTCAATCGTGATTAATGGCAAACCGATTAATTGCGCCTGCATAGCAACCACATCAATCGGAGTCACTTGGAAAGGAACTTCATCTCCAACATACGTCGTATAGAGAGCTACAACTTCATATTCGGAGCTTTCAAGTAGACGCTCCAGGGTTAATGTCGAGTCTTTACCTGACGACCAACTTATGATGACTTTCTTTTTCATTGATATACCCAATAAGAAAAAACCGCCCGAAGGCGGTTTAGATGTAAATTAGAATTGGTAAGCTAGATTAGCAAAGTACCTGCGTTCAGGAGCGTTATATCCTAGCGTTGTTTGGTATTTCTCGTTAGTTAAGTTATCAACTCGACCACGAACAACTAGCTCAGGGGAAATCCAATACCCCACAGAAACATCCCACAAGCTCACTGATGGCAAAATATTATCTGGATCGGTTGTTTCTTTTGGATTACCCGCTCTATCACCCGTGTATGTATAAGTAAGGTTCACATCAAAATCTTCATATGAAGCATCCATCAACCACTTGTAGTTTTCATCAGCACGCTTCGCTAATTTGTTGCCCGCAGAGTCTTTATGATCTTTAAACTCAGCAACAACCGTGTGATGGATAAACCACGTGTCAAAATTACCTGTGATTTCTAAACCTTTAAGTTTTGCATCTACGTTTTGAGGATACCAAAATGGGCTACCTTCATACCAAATAATTAAGTTATCGACTTCATTATCGTATGCAGTCACATCCAGCTTGAATAAATCGAATTCACCGGTGTATCCAATTTCGCGATTTTCGGCCTCTTCAGGTTTTAGGTCTGAGTTTGTTGTTAGATCAGAATAGCTCGGAGCTTTAAATGATGTACCTGCGGCAGCTCTTAACGAGTGTTTCTCCGTTAGGTAATAGCGAGTCCCTAAAGACCAAGTCGTATGATTATCGTATGTATCGTGTTTATCGTTACGCACACTACCTACGATTTGAACATCACCGAATCTAAGTTCAGAAGAAGCGTAAACACCCGTCGTATCGCGAGACTCACCAGCTAGAGCATCAGGAGAACCATATGACAAAGCATCATCATCAAGCTTTTCTCTACGCCAATCTGCGCCAGCACCAACAGAAACGTTCTCGTTGATGTAATACTGATTTAAGAACTGTAAGTTCGTTAGGTCTATTTTCTTTTTAGTACCAGCATTATCTTTACCCTGAGCTTGAGAATAGTCTAGGTTCTCGATCGCTTGTTGATTAGCCCTAAGAGTCGAGCTTAAGTTATCACCTTTATAATCAAGAGCAACTGTAACACTCAGATTCTCAGAGTAGCCATAGTTCTTACCACCAGAATCGTACTCAGTTAAACTATCGAACCAGCGAACTGAAGCACTACCTGAAAAGGCCTCATTAATAGGTTGAGAATACGATGCAAAAAGATTTTGGCTTTCATACCCATAATTAAGTCCAGTAGCAGGATCTTTGATATCGTAACCTTCAGTCTCATCAAAACCACCAGCGAGCTTTAATGTTCCACCATTAGACAAATTACGGGTCGTTGAAAAATTAGCTTCCTTTTGAGCGTCGCTACCAGCTCCAACGGAAATCATTGTCGATTCAGTTGAACTACCAGAGGCTGTAATAACATTAATTACACCCGCTACAGCATCAGAACCATAAAGAGCTCCGCCAGAACCACGAATCACTTCAACTCTCTCAATAATGCCTACTGGGATATGATTAAAATTAATACCGCCAGCAGCAGAGTCAATACGGACACCATCAACTAGAAACAATACTTGATCACTATTATAGCCGCGCATAAAAACAGATGCGCTATGTCCACGTCCGCCACTTTGAGAAACTTCAACGCCAGGTACTCGTTTCAATACATCCACTAGAGATTTAGCTTGGGTTTCTTCGATTTCTTGTTTAGAAACAACCGTTGTTGATGCAATAACATCACTTAAAGGCTGCTCAAAACGGTTAGCCGTAACCACCATGGTTTCGTCAGTAGATACTTCTTGTGCGTGTAAATTGGAGATAGGTGAAAGTAGCGATGCTACAGCAACCGCTAAAAGGGATTTGTTCATGTTGTGATCCTAAATCGCGTAAAGTCCTACCAAGCCACATTGTATGGCTTAGCCGCTGGCAGGTATTCGGACTCAAGAGCACAACCTTATGGTTACCTGATATTCGACTTCCCACAAAACGCTATTTGCAGTGTCTTTGAATACTCGTTCTCTCTTACCGCTGCGCGTCAGTTCTGGATTTACACCAGATTCCCTCTTCAGCCATCTATACATCCAAATGGCACCAGCTTGCGGGAGATAGTATTAACCTATGAATCATTTGTCTAGTCTAAGATAGTTATAAGCTATAGTTTTCATGCTCGATTTACATTGAATAGCTCTCAACACTGGACAAGCGCCTGTGATTGAATAAAATCTGCGCTCTTGATTTAAAAGCACGACAGCAAAAGGCATAACCATGGCGAATTTAGATGTAAACCCGCAACGCTACCAAGAACAACTGGCAGAAAAGACTGAACGTCTTACTGAAATGTTCTCACAATACAATGTGCCTGAGCTGGAAGTGTATGAATCTCCAGAACAACACTACCGCATGCGTGCTGAATTCCGCGTGTGGCATGAAGGTGACGATATGTATTACGTCATGTTCAATCAAGAGACCAAAGAAAAATACCGCGTAGACCAGTTTCCTGCGGCTAGTCGTCTTATCAACGATCTAATGCCTCTATTAACGGATGCAATGAAGAGCAACCACTCTCTACGCCACAAGCTATTCCAAGTAGACTTCCTTTCTACGTTAAGCGGTGAGATTTTGGTGTCACTGCTTTACCACCGTCAATTAGGTGAACAGTGGATTCAAGATGCTAAAGCGCTTAAGCAGCAATTAAATGATGAAGGCTTTAACCTAAACCTGATTGGCCGTGCGCGTAAGATGAAAATCGTACTGGATCGCGACTACGTCATTGAAAAGCTAGATGTGAATGGTGATAGCTATATATACCAGCAAGTAGAGAACAGCTTTACTCAACCAAACGCCAAAGTAGCAGAGAAAATGTTGGAATGGGCTGTCGACTGTACTCAAGACAGCAAAGGTGACTTGCTTGAGCTTTACTGTGGTAACGGTAACTTCTCATTAGCTCTGGCACAAAACTTTGAGCGTGTACTTGCAACAGAGCTAGCGAAGCCATCTGTAGAATCTGCTCAATACAACATTGCGGCGAACAAGATTGATAATGTTCAGATCATTCGTATGTCTGCGGAAGATTTTACCGTAGCAATGGAAGGTAAGCGTGAATTCCGCCGCCTACAGCAAGCAAACATCGATCTAAAGAGCTACAACTGCAACACTATCTTTGTTGATCCACCGCGTTCAGGTATGGACGTTGATACTTGTAAGATGGTGCAAGGCTACGAGCGCATCATGTACATCTCTTGTAACCCTGAGACATTGAAAGAGAACCTAGACATTCTAAGCGAAACGCACGACATCACTCGTTTTGCTCTGTTTGACCAGTTCCCTTACACGCACCACATGGAAGCTGGCGTATTCCTAGAGCGTAAAGCGTAAGTATCGCTTTCAGGTCTAAGCCAAACAGCAGATACAAAAAAACGAGCCCATTGGCTCGTTTTTTTAATTTCTAAATCAGCTTAAGCAGTTTTGCCGATAAAGCCGAGTTTCTTACCTACCCATGCAAGAAGCAACATCGCGACAATAATCGCAAAGAAGTTTGAGCCAGCATCAGGGTGTTGTGCCTTCACAAAAGCCGAGTGGCCAAATGCACCCACGAAGAAACAAGCTAAACCTACTAGTGGGATATCTTCAGATACTGGGTTAGTTAGGTACTCTTGGTAAAGCGCTTGTACAGCCAAAACTAAAGCGATAAGCGGGAAAATAGAGAAGCCCACTTCGCTCATTGTTACCCAAGATAACAATGCATCACCACACACACCGGCTACAACAGCAAGTACGAGTGTTTTTCTTTCAGAACCACGGTTTACAGTATTATTTTCATTCGACATTATTCAATCCCGCCTTTTAATCGGTTACGTTCACGTTCTTTACGATACCAAAAAGCTCCTTTGGCCATCATTCGCAATTGCATGATCAAGCGTTCAGCCAATTCATCTCGCTGACGTCGATCTAAATCTAATGCTTCTGCCCCTGAGTTGAAGACTAAGATAACCGAGGCTTCCGCTTGAGTGAAAGCTTCGTCCCTTGTCATGCCAGTCGTTATCAAATATTCGGTTAACTCAGCAGAGAAGTGCTGTATCTCACGAGCTACCGCTGCACGAAACTCAAATGAAGTTCCTGAGCGCTCTCGCAATAACAGTCTGAATACGTTAGGGCTGCTTTCAATGAATTCCATAAAGGTTTCAACCGATGTACGAATCACACTGCCTTCTTTTACTATGCGTTGCCTAGCTTGACGCATTAACTGGCGCAGCAGTAAGCCACCTTCATCAACCATGGTTAAGCCAAGCTCATCCATGTCTTTGAAGTGACGATAAAAGGAAGTCGGTGCTATTCCAGCCTCACGAGCGACTTCTCTCAAGCTTAGATTGGAAAAACTACGATCGGCGCTGAGTTGGCTAAATGCTGCATCGATTAAGCTGCGACGAGTTTTTTCTTTTTGCTGTGCGCGAATGCCCATTGGTTTCATACTTTATCAATTTCTTCTTTTACAGCCTAAACAGGCATGTCTAATACTCTATTCAATATAACGCGAATCACTTATTTATATAAGGCACTCTGGTTATATAAGACACTAAACATACCTCTTTGTTCACGTACCGAAGTAAATACGTTCGAAGAAAAAATTTCAATATCCACACTGTCATTTGGAGACATACGACATACCAAATATTATTTTTTCGATAACACTGCGTGATCCCACCGACTCTCTGATGCCCTTTTCATGTACCCAAGAACAGAATCAGTTAAAATCTCGCTAAAGCAATGTTACTCAAATATAACAAGGAAGATATCTATGCCGCACTCCAACCACTTTGATGTAATCGTAATTGGTAGTGGCCCCGGAGGAGAAGGGGCAGCGATGGGATTAACCAAAGCCGGGTTGAACGTTGCAATCATTGAGAAAGAGAGCAGCGTTGGTGGTGGTTGTACTCACTGGGGAACCATTCCTTCAAAGGCACTGCGTCATGCCGTAAGTCGTATTATCGAATTCAACAGTAATCCGCTGTTTTGTCAGAACAACAAAAGCATACACTCAACGTTTTCTAACATTTTGGGGCATGCCAAATCGGTTATCGACAAGCAGACTCGATTACGCCAAGGCTTCTACGACCGCAACCAGTGCACGTTGGTCTTTGGTACTGCACGTTTTATCGATACCAACACTGTCTCGGTAATGCAAAGCGATGGCACTGAAGAACATTACAGTGCAGACAAATTTGTTATCGCGACAGGCTCTCGCCCTTACCAACCAGATAACGTCGACTTCCTGCATGAACGTATCTACGACAGTGACTCGATTCTTTCTCTTAAACACGACCCGCAACACATCATCATCTATGGTGCTGGCGTTATTGGTTGTGAATACGCGTCGATTTTCCGCGGTTTGGGTGTAAAAACCGATCTTATCAATACTCGTGACCGTCTGTTGTCATTCCTAGACAATGAAACCTCAGATGCACTTTCTTATCACTTCTGGAACAGCGGTGTCGTGATTCGCAACGATGAAACCTTTGAGAAAATTGAAGGCACTGATGATGGCGTGATCATTCACCTAGAGTCAGGTAAAAAGATGCGCGCTGATTGCCTACTGTATGCCAATGGCCGAACGGGTAATACCGATAAACTGAACCTTGGTGCTGTTGGCTTAGAAGCGGACTCGCGTGGGCAAGTCTCAGTAAATACCAATTACCAAACCAATGTTGACCATGTTTACGCTGTCGGTGATGTGATTGGCTACCCTAGCCTAGCAAGCGCGGCTTATGACCAAGGTCGATTTGTGGCTCAAGCAATTGTGAAAGGTGAAGCTGAACGCCACCTTATCGAAGACATTCCAACCGGCATCTACACCATCCCGGAGATCAGTTCTGTTGGTAAAACCGAGCAAGAACTTACCGCAGCTAAAGTACCGTATGAAGTAGGACGTTCTTCATTCAAACACCTAGCTCGTGCTCAAATTGCGGGTAAAGACATTGGTAGCTTGAAGATTCTGTTCCATCGCGAAACCAAAGAGATTTTAGGTATCCACGTGTTTGGTGAGCGTGCCGCTGAAATCATCCATATCGGACAAGCGATCATGGAACAGAAAGGTGAAGCAAATACCA
The DNA here is from genome assembly GCF_041470465.1 of Vibrio sp. 10N.261.55.F4. NCBI lineage: Bacteria > Pseudomonadati > Pseudomonadota > Gammaproteobacteria > Vibrionales > Vibrionaceae > Vibrio > Vibrio sp. 10N.261.55.F4. The sequence continues at coordinate 8,625 of NZ_JBFRMM010000027.1, forward strand.
TCGAGTACTTTGTGAATACAACCTTTAACTATCCAACGATGGCGGAAGCTTATCGTGTTGCAGCACTCAACGGGCTTAACCGTTTATTCTAGATAAAGAACCAATAGGAGTATTTGACCACCCATAGGCCAAATACATAAACAGCAAGCCACGCGCTTGCTGTTTTTATTTAAAACACTGAATATTAAGGCATTGATAGTAATTAGATCATGATGTTCTAAATACCCCTTTACCTGTACAGCCTCATTTACTCTCCACAAACAGAGCCCTCAGAGCTAAGCGAGAAACTCCCCTTTCTTCCACTGAGAAACAAACAACACACCAAGACCAATTCCGCGCATTGCCATAAAGCTCAGCATCGCTAACCACAGTGCATGGTTCTCTAAACCTGATGCTAAATAGAAAATCGCGAAGAAACTACAGGTCGCAACAAACATACTATTGCGCATATCCTTGCCCTTAGTTGCTCCAACAAAAATACCATCCAACAAGAAGCACCACATAGACACCAATGGCATTGCGATTAACCACGGTAAATACACCTCGGCTTGACTCTTCACGTCTGGGATTGTGGTGATCATATTGATTAAGCTCGAGCCAACGAGTGCGAACACTATGGTCAGTACCAAACAAATATTGAAGCTCCAGAAGAAAGTTCCAATCAATGACTGGTTCAGCTCATCTTTGTCTTTCGCGCCTATCGCCTTACCGACCATCGCTTCCATTGCGTAGGCAAAGCCATCCATCCCATAAGAGATGATCATCAAGAAACTCATCAACACGGCATTGGCCGCAACAACATCATCGCCAAAGCTTGCACCTTGGAAGGTCATGAAAGTGAAAGTCGCTTGTAGGCATAATGAACGAAGAAAGATATCGCGATTCAATTTCACGAAACGACTCAAACCTTGGCTGGTTTTCTTAAGCAGATCCCATGGCGATGGTAACTGCTTCTTCGCCCAGATTCGGTAAACACAAATCAAGCCAAATGTTAGACCGGCATAATCAGCCATTACAGATGCCAATGCTGCACCTTCCACTTGCCATCCTAAGCCGATAACAAAAACAATATCCAAAACGATATTGGTGATATTGGTGATGATCACCATCCACATGGGCGCTTTGGCATTTTGAGTCCCGAGTAACCAACCTAGAATCACAAAGTTAGTTAGCGCAGCAGGCGCACTCCAAGCGCGGATTGAGAAATATTGCTGACCATAGTGCTTAACTTGATCACTGGCGCTACTCAATGAGAAAACTAAATCGGCGACTAGACTGTGTAAAAGCAAAAAGACACCAGCAAACCCTAAGGCCATGGTCACGCCTTGCACAAAGACTAAACCAAGTTGCTTGCCATCATTCGCACCATAAGATTGTGCGGCTAGCCCTGTTGTCGACATGCGCAGGAAACCAAGCAACCAAAAGGTCACGCTGATCATTGTGCCGCCCAGCGCCACACCACCTAAATACCAAGAGTGCTCGAGGTGACCGATAACCGCCGCATCGACTAAGCCCAGCAGTGGAACAGTAATATTAGAGAGAACCATCGGGATCGCGAGCAGCAGCACTTTTTTGTGCATCGCCTGATTGGATAGCGTTTGAAAAATAGTTTGGGGATTAAATAGCTTCACGATCACCTCTTAGATTAGAGGCGATAGTTTAACCTAGTGGGTGGGCTTTCACTATGTTGTGGAATTTTACTTATACCGGCTATGTACTCAGTTACTCGAAATACAGAACCACTAGGGTTACCACTTAACGAGCACTAACTGCGGCGTTAAACGCTTTTTGACCTGAGAGATCTTACAAAGAAGCCGCTGCCACAATTTCCAACGATTGCATTGTTGGTCTAGGGGAGAAAACGCTTTTACCCATTGTGCCCATGGCAGCCAATTAAGAACGCTGTCTATTGGTGAAGACAACCCATGAGCATACTTTCCTGAACCAAGCTTTTGTCCCAACGTACTTGAGCTTTTATCTCCAGCTAAGACTAAACACGCATGTGCATGAGTAAAGTAGCGGCTCAAAGACTGAATGAAGTTCGCGGTCTGTTGTTCATTACAATCCAGCAAAGCATGTTCACACACCACCATCACCGAGGCTTGTTCTGGAATATTAAGTTCATCCAACCAAGTTAGGTCATCGACAGAGCCACACTCTAAGCGATAGCGTTCATTTTTGTGGAACAAGCGTTGTCGCCAAAGCAGATTCTCGGTTACATCTAACTCAACCCAATGACAGCGGCCATTATCTAAACGGTAGAAACGGGTATCGAGCCCTGCTCCCACGTTAATAATCCAAGCATCTGGGTTATGAGATAAAAACTGTTGAACTTGAGAATCACAAAGTTGAGTCAGTGTCGCGTAAAGGAGTTGCTGTTGGTCGAGTTCACCGGTAAGACATTCTGGTGCGAGCTGGCAACGCTTGCAGGCTTGAGCTGCGATAGGATCATAAACGAGACCATCATCAGCTAGGCTTTCACGGCTACGAAACCAAAGATGCTGAACGAGGTTCGTCGGAACTTGGAATTCTTGATGTGCAGACCCTTGTTCAGAAGAAGCCTTTTGAACAGAGGAGCGCGGCTTACGAGTAAGCGGCTTCATTTGAGGTTTGGTTGGGTTTGGCATCATCATCTTCCTTGTATCTCGACAAAGAAGATGATAATGAATATCAATTACAATGACAAGTTATTGAGAATAAATATCAATAAGCTGTTTGTACTGACTACATCCAGTCGGTGTTGCGAATAATACCAACCGCAAGCCCTTCAATAGACAAGTGTTGAGATTCTAGATCGACATGGATTGGAGAAAACTCTTCATTTTCAGCATGTAACAGAACCGTTGAACCTTTACGTTCTAGGCGTTTTACCGTTACATCATCATCGACACGAGCCACTACAACCTGACCATCGCGTACATCTTGTGTTTTATGAACAGCTAATAAATCACCATCCATAATACCGATGTCTTTCATACTTTCGCCATTTACACGAAGTAAGAAGTCAGCTTGTGGTTTAAACATGCCTGGATCAACTTGGTAATGCATTTCTACATGCTCTTGAGCCAAGATAGGCTCACCAGCGGCAACCTGACCGATTAATGGTAAACCTTGCTCTTCGTTTGCTGCATCTTCAAGCAAAATACGAATACCGCGAGACGCACCCGGGATAATCTCAATCGCTTCTTTACGAGCAAGAGCTTTCAAATGTTCTTCTGCAGCATTAGCAGAACGGAAGCCTAGTTCACGCGCGATTTCTGCACGTGTCGGTGGCATACCGGAATCTTCGATCTTACCTTTGATAAGGTCAAAGACTTGTTGCTGGCGGGGCGTTAACGGCTTCATGATTCACCTGTCTTTTTATACAGTTGACTGTGAGTATATCCAGTAACTGAACAAAAGCAAAGCAATTGCTTGTTTTTAGTTCATTTTTAGCAAATTACAAAAACAGGATCTCTAGCCACACATAACCTGCGAGTGCCAAACAGATGAAAACTGCTGCCGAACCGACATCTTTAGCCATCCCAGAAAGCTCATGATGTTCACTGCCGATTCGGTCGACAACCGCTTCAATCGCGGTATTGATTAGCTCGACAACCATCACCAATACCACCGATGAGATCATTAAGATTCGTTCAACTTGGCTTACATCTAGGTAAAATGCCAACGGAATAAGCACGACCGCCATGAACACTTCCTGTCGAAATGCAGCCTCATTTTTAAACGAACTCGTAATGCCTTGCCATGAAAAGCCTGCTGCTTTGATGATGCGTTTGAATCCGGTGTTTGATTTTTTGGTCATTTTTAACCCTATACTCAATCAGTCGATGAATGATTTTCCACAAACTTAACGGCAATATGACTATTTCCATTAAAAGGTTAGACCAGTTTCTGGTATTCTTGCATCGATTAAATTTACGCCTAGGCTTATCCCTATTTCACTCATAGGATTTATCCTTTTTATCAGAGAAATAGAGATACGCTTCAGCACATTGAAATAACTATTGAGGCAGTGAACCTATATGTCTTCTGGACAATCTTTTTCACGTTCATTAATGAAGCTACCTTTATCCGTATTGGTAAAGGGCACATCAATTCCTTCAAACCCTGTTGAGGATTTGAACGTTGATTTGAGCAAACCGATTGTATACGCCTTACCGTTTCGCTCAAGTGTCGACATTCTTACATTGCAAAAACATGCACTTGAATTAGGCCTACCTGATCCGTTGAGCAAGCTTGAAATCAACGGCAAATCACTGCAACGCTACGTTTTCATCTCTTCTCGCAAAACTCTGCTGCAAGACGATGATTATGTACCAAGCTCATCAATTGAAGTCTTCTCTGAGCTGCTTTCACTGCATGCTGAAGACTCTGATCTCGACGTTCAAGTTATCCCTGCCACTGTATTGTGGGGTCGTAAGCCTGGTAAAGAGAATAACCAGAAACCTTACCTACAAGCAATGAACGGCTTAGAGAAATCAAAAGCGGTATTACTGGCAGGTCGTGACTGCTTGGTTCGCTTTAGTCCTGTGGTTTCTCTGCGTTACATGGCCAACTCACACGGCACCGACAGCACCATCGCGCACAAACTGGCGCGCGTGGCACGTATTCACTTCTCTCGCCAAAAGCTTGCAGCATCAGGCCCTAACCTGCCAAGCCGCCAAGCTCTGTTTGATCGCCTGTTAAAATCAGAAGCGATCAAAAAAGCGATTGAAGACGAAGCACAAGCAAAGAACATCTCGATCGAGAAAGCGAGCAAAGAAGCTCAAGACATCATGGACGAGATTGCTGCGAACTTCTCTTACTCGCTGATCAAGCGTGGTGAGAAGATTCTTGGTTGGCTGTGGAATAAGTTGTACCAAGGCCTGCATATCAGCAACGCTTCAACGGTTCGTAAGTTGGCTCAAGATGGTCACGAGATTGTTTACGTGCCTTGTCACCGTAGCCACATGGACTACTTACTGCTTTCTTATGTGCTTTACCACGAAGGCATGGTGCCTCCGCACATCGCTGCGGGTATCAACCTGAACTTCTTCCCTGCCGGTCCTATTTTCCGTCATGGTGGTGCGTTCTTTATTCGTCGTAGCTTCAAAGGCAACAAACTGTACTCGACGATTTTCCGTGAATACCTAGCGGAATTGTTCGCTAAAGGTTACTCAGTAGAGTACTTCAGTGAAGGTGGTCGTTCTCGTACAGGTCGTCTACTGCAAGCGAAAACGGGCATGCTAGCGATGACAATCCAAGCAATGCTGCGCGGCATGAACCGTCCGGTGACTTTGGTTCCTGTATACATCGGCTACGAGCACGTGATGGAAGTAGCGACTTACGCGAAAGAACTTCGTGGCAAGCGTAAAGAAAAAGAAAACGCGAGCTTAGTGATTCGTACCATTCGTAAGCTGCGTAACTTTGGTAAAGGCTACGTGAACTTCGGTGAGCCGATTCAACTGAACCAATACCTGAATGAGCACTCACCAGAGTGGACCAAAGACATCGACCCAATGGGCACTAGCAAACCACAATGGATGAACCCGGTGGTTAATGACTTGGCGACCAAAATGATGACGCACATTAACGATGCGGCAGCGACCAATGCCCTGACCCTTTGTGCAACGGCACTATTGGCTTCAAGACAGCGCGCATTGTCTCGTGACTCTTTGGTTTCTCAGATTAATTGCTACCTGTCTCTGCTTAAGAACGTACCTTACTCTGATACATTTACGGTACCAAAAGACAGTGCTGAAGATCTGGTAAAACACGCTGAATCGCTGAACAAGTTCCTAATTGAATCAGACTCAATGGGCGACATTATTTCGCTAGACCGTCACCAGTCAATTCTGATGACCTACTACCGAAACAACATCATTCACTTGTTCGCTCTGCCATCTTTAATTGCCCAGATGACCATTCGTCAGCGCGGTTTATCGATTGAAGCGATTCAAAAGAATGTTGCAGCAATTTATCCGTTCTTAAAGAAAGAGCTGTTCTTAAGCTACGACGAATCACAGCTTGAAGGCGTAGTCTCAAACATCATTGATGAACTTGTTAGCCAGGGCATGATTGTTGTGTCTGACAATGAAGTGACGATCAACCAATCGAACAGCCAAGCTCTTATGCTGTTAGGCCGTACGATTTCAGAAACGCTACAGCGCTACTCTATTGCTCTAAACTTGCTGGCAGAGAATCCGGAACTGGACAAATCTGACCTTGAGCAGAAAAGCCAAGACATCGCACAGCGACTTGGTCGATTGCATGGTATCAATGCTCCCGAATTCTTCGATAAAGGTGTGTTTGCTTCTATGTTCGCAACGTTGAAGCAGCAACAGTACCTAGATAACGACGGCAACTGTGATTTAGACAAGACTCAGCAATTCGCTAAGCTTCTCTACTCAATGCTTTACCCTGAAGTACGTTTGACGATTCAAGAGAGTATCCACCAAGCGGAGTAATCATCAGCTTGGTGTCTCTTGAATAGCGAGGCCAAACGCGATCAAAAAAGGCACCCAATGGGTGCCTTTTTCTTTAGCATTCGTTAACTCGAAAAGCGGATGCTTACCAGAAGGTAATGAACAAGCCCGCTGTCACTGCCATTCCAACATAGTTGTTGTTTAGAAAGGCTTGGAAACAAAGGTCTCGATCACGGTGGCGCATCAGGTGTTGTTGATACACAAATAAGCTTCCCGCTACCAACAGTGCCCAATAGAAGGTATTTCCTAGTTGGTAATGCATGCCTAACGCAATCAGCATCGCTAGGGTGACGAGTTGCAAAGAGCCAACAATCAGTTTATCGAAGCGACCAAATAAAATAGCCGTCGATTTAATACCAATCTTCAAGTCATCATCTCGGTCAACCATCGCATATTGCGTGTCGTAAGCAATCGTCCACAACGCGTTAATCACGAAGACAAACCACACAATGCTTGGCAGTTCATTGGTTTGTGCCGCCCAAGCCATTGGTATCGCCCAACTAAACGCTAAGCCAAGAAACAACTGTGGAAGATGCGTAAAACGCTTCATGAAAGGGTAAATGAACGCCAGACCCACACCAATAAATGAGAGCTTAATGGTCAGTGGATTCATGGTGAGTACCAGCAAGAATGAAACTACGGCTAGCACTAAAAAGAGCAGAATCGCTTCCTTACTGGAAACCAAACCAGACGGCAGTGGACGCTGCTTGGTACGTTTAACATGACCATCTACTTTACGGTCCGCAAAGTCATTGATCACACAGCCAGCTGAACGCATCAACACCACGCCGAGTACAAAAACAACCAAGACATCAAAATCAGGCATACCTTGTGCGGCGATAATCAGTGACCACAAGGTCGGCCAAAGGAGTAATAGGGTACCAATCGGGCGATTCATTCGCGTTAATTGCCAATACGCCTTCGCTTTGGTGGCAAGCATTTACACACTCTCCTTAGAGTAAATGGGTGATGTTGGTAAAAACAGTTCTGCCACAAGCATCGGTTTATGGTTCATCCATAATCGAGAACGACGCGCGAGTAATCGCTCATCGCCTGCGATAACCCAACCAACTTGCAGCGCATCTCGCTCCACGTTCTCAGCACTAAAAACGGTCAATCCAAGCGGGACATTACCTTGTTGAGAAAGGTCTGAGTGCTGATGATCTTCTAATGTGACTCGGGGAATCAAGGTTCGACCTAACACCCACGGTTCGTCATCACCCTTTAAAATCACTTTACGCAGTAAGCAATCAAACGATGATAAAAGATGTTCCTCGTCTTGTTGCAGCATTGAGCGTTCTACAACTTGATTATGAAGCAACTCAACAGACAGGTGCTGACAGCACTTCCCCAACTTGCGGGAAAGAGAACCTTGCTCCATCAGCCACTCTTTGGTGGTTTCATTAGGAAAATCAAATGTTTCTGTACTTTGCCAATCTACATTCATTAACGAATTAAGATACAGCGATATTGGCTGATTCATACTAGTATTCAATAGGTGACTTTACACGTACAATAAAGCTTCAACTTTCGAACAAAATTAAAGCGTTCTTCGAATTGTAAACGTATTTAGATTTAGACCGCTCATTGTAACAAGACTAATGCGTTTCGAATATCGCGAATAAACTAAAGAAAAGTCACAAATATGCACAAACGTTATGTAGCCCAAATATTTCTTGCGATTACCCTACTCTTTTCAGCATCAAGTTTCGCGGAAGAGGAGTCGGCAGCTAAACTCGCCTACTTCACGCTAGAGCCAGACCTGACCACCAATTTTTACACTAAAGGTAAAAAACTGGGCTACATTCAGGTTCGCCTCGACATCATGGTGGCAAATAGTAGCGACTTGGCCGCTATTGAGCATCACCAACCACTGATTCGCGATGCGGTGATTGAATTGCTTGGCAAACAAAACGAAGAAACCATTAAATCTCTATCTGGCCGTGAAGACTTAAGAAAATCCTTAGTTGAACACCTCAACAAGATTTTGCTTCCAGAGACAGGTAAAACCCTGATTGCTGACTTACTGTTTACCAAATACCTTTATCAGTAATGATGTAAAACGAATCCCAATAAAAAAGCGGCTCATCTGGCCGCTTTTTTTGTCTCTATCGTTTGGCTACTCATTAGAAGATATGAATTAGCTTCTTGTCGAGCTTGGTGCTTTCATCGCATCGATAAAGCCAATAATCACACCAGCGGCTAGACCAGCTAAATGCGCCGTATTGGCGATAGCCATAAATGGCTGCATGTACCCAAGCACCAACCACACCAACATAAAGCCGACAATCTGTCTTGGGATACCTAAACCAAGTTGTGGCGCCTTCGCACCAACCACCCATAAGTAACCAACCAAGGCATACACAACACCAGACAAACCACCGAAGTTCGCCCCTTCAACCCAATACTGCCCAGCACCTGAAAGCGCAGAAGAGACAGCAAAGATCTGAAGTAGCTTGAGGCTGCCAAGTTTCTTCTCAATGTCTCCACCTAGCTGCCACCACCACAAAATATTAAATGCGATGTGCATAACAGAGAAATGTAGAACGGCATGACTCAACCAACGCCACAGCTGCCATTGCTGTCCATCCACCGCTGGGAAATGTAGGGCATTGAAAATAGCTTGGCCAAAACCGATCTGTTGCAGCGCAAAAATCACCACACACACCAACATCAGGCTTAGTGTCACTGGGCCTGCTTTGGCTTTGATCATGCCCATGAAGCTTGGCGTGTGGTAATGGAAGTTGCTCTTTCTGGTCTCTGCCATGTCCCAAGATGCAGCTTGATAGCGCTTATGATTGGGCTCAGCCAGAAAACGATTCAGCTCAGCTTCGGTTTCAACCTGAAATTGGCCATCAAGAAGCCAAAGAGCAAAACGCCCTTCTCCCTCTGGAGACATCTGAATAGGGATCTGACGAGAGGCCATATAATCAATAAATGCTTGAGCAAGACGTGGATTGTCTAACACCATCAATCTAATCATTGTTACTTCCTATTCATTCTATGAGGGATGCTTGAGGCGGTTCAGGTGATGAAAGTCATTAACCTGCGATCACTGGAAGTTCAGCACGATGCCAAGCTTCGAAACCACCATCAACACTATATACCTCTTCAAAGCCTTGGTTCACTAAATATTGTGCCGCACCTTGGCTACTGATGCCGTGGTAGCACATCACTAAGATAGGTTGTTCGAACTCAACCTCATCCATGAATGACACCATCGTATCGTTAGTCAGGTGGTAGGCTGTTTTTGGGTGGGCAACCGCAAAAGACTGCGGGTCACGTATATCGACAAGTCGAGCTTCGCCTTGTTCGATGAGGGCTTGAGCGCCTTTAACATCGATATGTTTAAACTGGTCCATGACTTTCTCTTTTTATACTGATTTACTTTGCTGCCATTGTAACCTATCCCAAGGCTAACATTCACATCCACTTAATAAGGTTATCCACCAGCGATCACTTTTACACCATTTGTGGATAAATCTGTGAATTGCGTGAATAAAGTGTCTTTTCAAAAATAGATCCACAACATGTAGTAATGATCCTGATCTAACTGTGGGTTAACTGAAACATATCCCCACTCGAAAAACCCCGTCAAAGCCTTACTACACACTGCTTTTAGATAGCTGACGAATAAACTTCTCACAGAGTTATCCACAAAATCATTTTGCAAATTTCGATCGCAAAAGTTGAGAAATCGATCCAAAACAAAAAGGCCGAGATCTCTCGATCTCGGCCTTTTCAAAATTCAGCTATTTGTTAGCTCTACTAGAAAGTAGAAGCTAATAGAAACTAGATGCTATTAGAAATCACCAACGGCTTGTTTCAATTTCTTCATCGCATTCTTTTCTAACTGGCGAACACGCTCAGCTGATATACTGTAGGTATCCGCTAAGTCTTGCAGGGTTGCCTTGTTGTCGTCTAACCAACGTGAGCGAACAATGTGTTGGCTACGCTCGTCTAAGCTTGCTAGTGCTAGCCCTAGGCGATTATTGGTGTGTGACTCCCAGTTAGCCGCTTCAACCGTCTCAGCAACGTCTGACGCCTTGTCTTCTAGGTAGTAAACTGGAGCAGTGTAAGCAGAACCGCCATCGTCATCGTCCATAGGCGCTTCAAACGTCGCATCTTGTGCTGCTAAGCGAGATTCCATCTCACGAACTTCTGAAGGCTCAACACCCAGTTCACGAGCAACCGTCTCAACTTCACCGTTATTGAACCAACCCAAACGCTTTTTAGACTTACGAAGGTTAAAGAACAGTTTACGCTGTGCCTTAGTGGTCGCAATTTTAACGATACGCCAGTTACGTAGAACGTATTCATGGATTTCAGCTTTGATCCAGTGAACAGCAAACGAGACGAGACGAACACCAACTTCCGGATTGAAGCGCTTAACAGCCTTCATCAAGCCGATGTTACCTTCTTGGACGAGATCAGCCATTGGTAGCCCGTAGCCAGAGTAGCCTCTTGCAACGTGCACCACGAATCTTAGGTGGGAAAGGATCAAGCCTTTCGCAGCGTCGATCTCACCTTTGTAATGTAATCGCTCTGCAAGTCCACGTTCCTCTTCAGGAGTCAGCATAGGGTAGCTGTTCGCTGAGCGGATATAGCTATCTAAACTATCTTGTGTGACTAAAGCCATTTGATACGCTTGGTTTGCCATTCGGTTCCTCATCAATCTCTGATCTGGAGTAATACATCTATTAAAACCCTACAATCTTGAACCTAAAATGAACAGGTTTCAAGGAGGGGGAAGTAATTATGCATAATCAATTCGTCTATACAAGGCAAAAACTGGTTAAGAAGTGCCTATTTTTCGTCTAAATATGACTCTATTCACCTAAACTGGTTCAATTTCTTTTAGGTGACGCTGTGCAGAAAGCTTTGCAGCCACACTACCAAGCAGAGTTCCGACGATCAAAAGCAGTAAAGATTCATCCCAACTCAGGCCAATTAAACGGAAGTGGCTGTCGTATAGCTGAGCCAAATCATCCACCGCGCTGTTCAGCAATACGGTAATCAATGCCGTCATTACCCAAGCGCTAATCGAACCTAAAACGCCAAACCACATCCCAGCATAAAGGTATGGTCGAAGAATGTAGCTGTCGGTCGCACCAATCAGCTTCATGGTTTGAATCTCTTCTTTATGCGCCAACACATTAAATCGTAGTGTATTGCCGATAATCAGAAATACCGCGCCCAGCATCAATACCGTTAAGGTAATCACGATGACAGCCGCTAATGCTTTGATCGCATCTAATCGCGCTAACCAATCTTCGTCTAGGCGAACATCGGTCACTAATTCTTGTTGTTTAACTGTGCCTGCCAGCTCTTTAATTAAGGTATCGCTGTGCACGCTTGGCGTAATCACCAGCACACCTGGCAGTGAATAATCGTCGAGAATGGTTAGGGCGTCTTCAAAACCAGAATACTGGCTGAGGTCTGCAAGCCCTTGCTGCGGAGAAATGTACTCCACGAGCTCAACTTGATCCCAACTTTCGATTTCATCCTTAAGCACCATTACTCGTGGCTCAGGAATACCATCCTCTACATAAGCACTTATTTGTGACGGGCTAGTGACATCTTGCGCCACTTCCCCTACATTTTTACCTAATAGGTACAAACAAGCTGGCATCGCCAACGCCATAGAGATCACCGCAAGGGTCAGTAAGTTGCCTAACGGGCGCTGCCACATTTGCGAGAACGATGACTTGGCTTGTTTCCAGTGAACAACAAAGAAGCCGTCGCTTGAAGCGCGGTTTGCTGCTCGATTAGATTGAGGTTTTTTGATGCGCTTATTCGCGGCCATAGTCTTCAACCTCACTCAAAAATCCTTGGTTTAATTCAAGATGGCGGTACTGAGGGCGAGTGTTCACTAACCCGATATCATGCGTCGCTAGGATGATCGTCACACCTGCGCGGTTGAATTCTTCAAATAATCGCAACACACGGTTAGATAATTCAGGGTCTAGATTACCGGTAGGCTCATCGGCTAAAAGCAGAGTTGGACGGTTAACCACGGCGCGAGCAATACCCACGCGTTGCTGTTCACCACCAGATAACTGACTTGGTAGGCAACGCGCCTTATCAAGTAATCCGGTTTTATCCAACGCAGCACTAACTCGACGTTTTATTTCGTTTTCAGAAATAGATTCAATACGCATAGGCAGAGCGACGTTATCGAAAATCGAGCGATCCATCAGCAGGCGGTGATCTTGAAAAACAATCCCAATATTACGTCGTAAAAAAGGAATGTCTTTGACTGGAATCCGAGTGATATCGTGATCGTTGAACCAGACACGTCCATCAGTTGGACGCTCTATCGCGCAGATCAACTTCAGCAAGGTACTTTTACCAGCCCCAGAGTGCCCACCCAAAAAAGCCATCTCTCCACGTTTCAGGTGAAAGTCCACTTTTTGGAGCGCTTGTCTTCCACCTCGGTAGGCTTTACTCACTTGCTGAAATTTGATCACCGAAAATTCCTCTTACGATCACTAATATCAAATTTAAAAACGGTAGCAGATTAAGGATAAACCACTTTGCTACTCGCGTTACTCTTCGCGGCTAAATAGTGCTTCAATGAAGTCTTTAGATTCAAATGGACGCAGGTCATCAATACCTTCACCCACACCAATGTAGCGGATTGGAATCTGGAACTGATCCGCGATTGAGAAAATTACACCACCTTTCGCCGTACCATCTAGCTTAGTCAGTGTAATACCCGTAACTGGAGCCACTTCACTGAACAACTTCGCTTGGCTGATAGCGTTCTGACCTGTACCTGCATCGAGCGTTAGCATGATTTCGTGTGGCGCAGAGTCATCAATCTTCTTCATTACACGAACGATCTTGCGTAGCTCTTCCATCAGGTTGCTCTTGTTCTGCAAACGACCGGCTGTATCAGCAATCACAACATCAACACCACGAGCCTTCGCTGCTTCAATCGCATCGTAGATAACAGACGCACTGTCCGCACCAGTGTGTTGAGCGATAACTGGCACATCGTTACGCTGACCCCAAACCTGAAGCTGTTCAACGGCTGCAGCACGGAAGGTATCACCCGCTGCTAGCATCACTTTCTTGCCTTCATTTTGGAATTGTTTCGCCAGCTTACCGATCGTAGTTGTCTTACCTACACCGTTCACACCCACCATTAAGATAACGTAAGGTGTTTTAGTGGTATCAACAACCAGTGGCTGTTCCACTTGGCTTAAGATGTCTGCCATCTCTTCTTTGAGCAGACCATAAAGCGCTTCACCGTCTTTTAGGTCATTGCGAGATGCTTTTTCTGTCAGGTTTTCAATGATCTTAACCGTGGTATTCATACCCACGTCAGCAATCAGAAGTTGCTCTTCTAGCTCTTCAAACAGGTCTTCATCGATTTGCTTGCCTTTGAACAGACCAAAGAAACCAGCACCGATGTTTGCTTTAGTGCGGCTTAGGCTGCGCTTAAGACGAGCAAAGAAGCTTTCTGTCGGCTTCTCTTGTACTTCTTCAACCTTAGCTTGAGGAACTGCCACTTCTTCCTGTTCTGCTTCTGCTTCTGCTTCTGCTTCTGCTTCTGCTTCTGCTTCTGCTTCTGCTGCGACAGGTTGCTGCTCTTGTTGAGCTTCTTCAAGCGCTTGCTCAGATTCAGTTGGCTTAACTTGTTCAGCTTCAGGCGCGACCTGTTCAGCCTCAACTTGTGATTCAACTTCAGTTTGATCTTCAACGCTTTCTACGTTCGCTTCATTCTGAGTTTTTGGGCTTTGTTCTTCTTCACCAAAACCAAGCCACGATAATAATCCGCGCTTCTTTTTTTCCGTCATCAGAGGAGTTTCCTAGATCTACTAATTAGCTGTATTGACTTAATACACGTCGACTCTTTGCTATTGTTATACAATACAAGCTTGTACAAACGAATAGTAAAGAAAAATGACAAAGCAGTGATAAGTTTGCTTTTAGCTTGATACACTTTGTCATTGCAAATTTATTTAATACACGAACCCACTTAAATTGGGCTCGGTATAGTATCACTTTATTAGCGGTCAAAAAATCTATGGTAAGACGTCGCCAGCAAAACACATCACAAAAAAAGCCATCCGGAGGCTTTGTTCGAATTATTAGTGGCTCATGGAGAGGTAGAAAGCTGCCTGTTCATGATTTAGAAGGATTACGCCCAACCATTGACCGAGTAAAAGAAACACTCTTTAACTGGGTGGCTCAAGATATCCCACATTCAACTTGCTTGGATGTATTTGCCGGTTCTGGCGGTCTAGGTTTTGAAGCAGCTTCTCGCCAAGCCAAAATGGTGACACTGCTCGAAATGAATCAAAAGGCGGCTAAACAGCTTTCTGATAACGCGAAAGAGCTCAAGGCAGACAACATTAATGTCGTGAATACTGATGCTATCTCTTTCCTTAAGAAACCAGGCACTCCTTACGATATGGTTTTCCTTGATCCACCATTTCGCAAAGGCTTACTGGCAGAAACAGTACAACTGCTTGAGAGTAACGGTTGGCTTGCAGACAATGCCATCATTTACGTCGAGACAGAGAAAGAACTGAAACTCGAAGCTATGCCAGAGAACTGGGAATTGCATCGCGACAAGACCACCGGACAGTCAAGCTACCGACTGTTCAATCGAATCACTGAAGAATAGGAGTTATTGAATGAAGTTCTTGCTTCCACTAGCAAAAGCAGCCATCGCCTTTGTTTGGTTTATCTTAATCGTAAATATTTTCTACCCGTTTCCGGGTAATGCTGCGATTGCGCTTTATATCATGACCGCATTCTTGTTCTTCATGCACGGCCTGCAGATGCTGATTTTCATCGGTGCATTCGGCGATAAGATCGAGATGTCACGTTGGGAGAAGTGGTCAATATTGATTTTCGGTGTCTTCGCCTTACTCGATATCCGACGCAAACACATGATGTAATCGAGCTTAAGCCCAGATATAAAACGCTTAGCTACAGAAAACATCATGACAGAAACAGTAGAGACAAAAACGCCGCTCATTTAAGCGGCGTTTTTTTATTCAGCAATGATATTGATGTTAGCCCATGTAGCCTTTCACACCATCGAGGAACATTTGCGTCGACAGCATAACCAACAACAAGCCCATCAAGCGTTCGATGGCTTTAAGCCCTCTCTCTCCCAGCACTCGCAGGAAGAAGCCATTAAACATCAGAATGAAGAAGGTAGCGCCCCAAGCCAGCATCACAGCCGCTGAAAGCTCTAACATATTGTCAGGGTGCTGTGTCGACAACAGAATCAATGCCGCAATCACTGAAGGGCCAGCAATCATTGGGATCGCCATCGGCACAATAAACGGTTCTTCACCCGCCGCGAGGCCAGTAATACTACCCGCACTTGGGAAAATCATCTTAATCGCGATAATAAACAGAATAATACCGCCAGAGATACTCAAGGTTTCAGGCTGCACGTGCAGGAAGTTCATGATGCTTTGACCCGCAAATAAGAACAGCAGCAAGATAACCAGTGCGAACATCAGCTCACGAATCAGAACAATACGGCGACGCTTCGGGTCAATATGCTTAAGGATAGAGAGCACGATTGGCAAGTTGCCAAGCGGGTCCATGATAAGAAACAGCATGGTTGCTGCAGATAAGATTTCCATAAGTTTGTCTCGAAAAGCGTAAGTGCGCGGAGTATAGCAGCCTCAACATTGATTTTCGAACGCAGTGATAAGCGGGTTAACTGATGCTTTTAAAAGGGGATGTTATAAGAAGGCAAATTAGCGAAAGCAGATTGAAAGGTAATGAAAAGAGTGGAGCCGAAACATGCACCCACTCTTTATTCACGAATAAAACAAGCCACTAAGAATTAGTGATTACACACACGTACGCGGTTAGTGCAAAGCTTATCATCGACAACGACAACCTTTTCCATCTTCAAGAAAAACTTCAACAGGCTATCTAAATCCAGACCATTGAGCTTACAAGTATGGAAGCGAGCTTCTTCGCCATAGGTTTGAGCAAGCGCTAATGTTAGCTCTTCGCGAGTCAGTGGCTTTTCACTAAGCAGGTTTAAAACGTTGTGTGCGTGAATTTCAGTCGTCATAACTCAATCTCATGTTTAATGAATTACACGTAGAGTACCGAGTTTTAGCAACGCCGTTTTGATGTAGCTCAGGCTTGAGAGAGCTCTACCCTAAATAGTAATCGATGCGACGATGAATGCGTGTGCGAGAAAGTAACTGCCCGTTACCCAAAAGTAAGCGCCCTTGATTGGGCTGCGGTAACTGTTTAGCGCATAAGCTAAGGCCGAAAGGAGCAGCACGCTACAGCCAGCAAAACCGACCGCGTGTGATAACTGAGGATCCAGCAGCCAAACCTCACCAGAAGCCCATGCTAACTGAATAAGCACAATGCCCATGATGACCACGGGAAAAACGAGTTTGTCTAAGCGTGGCAGCAGTAAAAAGAAAGCAACAACGCAAGCTGCCAATAACAGCGCGAACAACCACCAAACCATTTCACCTGATAGCTGTAACCAAAAAGCTTTGCTGTAACAGAGTTGAGCCAATAAGAAGCAGACAAAATGCAGAGGGCGTTTTTGAGTGAGAGTATGAAGCACATCTGCGATCGCAGAGATAGCCAACCCCGCAACTATCCAATAGGTAAAGTCAGCCACAACCGACTGAGTTAAAGCAATTGTCGCTAATAATACAAAGGTAAATACCTTATACGATAAGGCCTGACCGATATGTCCATGTTTCGTTCCTGCTATTGCTCCGATACCAGATAAGGAAACCGCTAACCAACTCCACATACCACTTGCCCTATTGCTTTAAATCGTCGCCAGTCTAGGCACACGAGTGTTGATGTAAAGCCTCAGCCCCTCAAAATTGGATCTTGATTACGCTTCCACTAAAAAGAGTCTCTTTAGATTGAAGTCGTAACAATTACCACCATGACAATGGCCATTCGTTTAAAACTAGAACGAATCATCATAAAACCCATTCAAACTGGCATTAGAGTCGCCATACTTGAATTTTGGCCAATTCTAACCTATCGACCCCACCAAAACCGGCCTAATTCCGTAAAATACCACACTTAAAAAATTAAAATAACCACATTTAAAGTAAATAATAACAATAACTTAAATAAACAAACTCAAGATTAATAGGAAAATAAAAACGCCAACCAAGCCTAGACTTGTAAAGTAGCCAGTTTTCTTTTTTAACGCCCAGTTTTGTCAGGTTATTTCAAGCCTCCGGTAAAAATCGCCACAAAAACCAAGCCGAAAACTTAAAAAGCCAACCAAAACCAACCTAGCCACCACCAACCTCTATTAATACAGTTTAACAACCTTTAACAATATAAATCACACAAAACAACCATTACAAAACAACAAGTTAAATCAAATTAGAACAAACATAAATCACAACGAACAAATTAAGAACACACCATAAAACACAGTTAAACACTGCCAAACAAGCCAAAAACTCATAGTTTTCTACTACTTTTAAAGCTTTCGAAAGTAATTCTTGATCTAAGTCCATAAGTAGTGCTATTCTTTAAAACATAGCGAGAGACAACCAAATTTAGGAGTAGTGTTATGATTTCATCTTCGCAAAGACAAGGACTTGTAATGATCGCGGTAGTTGTAGGTCTAATGACACTACCGATGATGTACTAAGCAAGTTACAGATAAAAAAAGGGACGCCATGAGCGTCCCTTTTTTTGTTCAATTTTTTCACTTCGAAAACAGATGCAGTGTTAGCACATCCCAGTTCGCATAATAGAAACCTGCGGCAGCTAAAGTCATTGCCATCATCAGTAAGATCGCAACTCGCCAGATAAAACGACCACTGCGTGGAGTCAGCTCCTTCTCACAGTCGTTACACATCATGATGAACTTATGTTGGTCTTCCAACTTAGCCTCATGTTCATTGACTACCTTATTACGACACGTTGCGATATAGCGCAGCTTGCTCACCATATCGTGCGGTAGCCTTTCTTCACAGCTTGTTACAAGCTCATGCAATCCTTCGCCTTCGGCATGATATTGAAGCCTCAATAATTTCTCTATATTGCGAGTTCTTGTCACCACTTTTTCAATATCGGTCATCTTAGCCCTCCCACTCCACACTATAATTCTAGTCGAGCATTTCCCTATTCTTATACAAAATCACTGTTATTTACGAGAGAAAGAGACAATAAATAACAATGCTTTATCCCAAACTGACCATTAAATGTGATGTCTGCCGAAAAATAATCAGCTTGGCTTACAACAGTTCACGAATAACGGCTTTAAACACATATCCCTATTGCCTGAAAGACTAGAATAACCATCACGACTACATGGAGGTTATATGCCTAATTCACTCTTTTTTGCCATCTTTGCTCTCGCTGCTCTAGCGGCTTGGGTATTTATTGGTTTCTATCGAAAACACTCGCAAGGTGAAAATGCGCCAGAGAAGAAAGTGAATGTCACGGTGTTAGACAAACAATCGATCGACCTTCCTGACGCAGAACCGGGCCAAGAAGATCAAGAGTACTGGATTTACGTTCAACGTGGTGTGGTTGGTCCGAAGCGAGAATTCCAAGTCGGCATCCACTATTTCCACGCCCTTAACCCTGGCGACAAAGGAACCTTAACCTACCAAGGCGATAAGTTCTTACACTTTGCGTTGAAGCGCTAAACGTCAGCCGCTTCAACTGTCGTCCCTAAGCAATCCATCAGAAAGCCTTAGCAATCACCGCTAAGGCAATAACCAACGCGTTTTCTCTGACTTAGACACCAACCAGCTCATCCATAATGCGCCAGCTCCGCTGATCACAATCCATAATGGAATAACCCATGCCGGATGTCCTTGGTACCAACCAAACTCTTTCATCGGCCACAAGAAAATCGGGTGCAGCAGGTAAATACCTAAGCTGTGCTTACTGATAAAGCCAACCACTTGGTTACTCTTCTCAGACAGGCCTTCACCATAGTAACGGCATACCATGAACACCATGCTCGCGGCTAATACGGTATTCAACGTTTTGTAAGATAGCCAGCGCCCTACCGTGTACTCTTCTGCTACCAAGCTTGCATCAACCACCATGTAAACCGTGGTTAGTAACGCTAGCCCACCCAGTAACACACTCACGCCAACGGTCATCTTGTTAAGTGGCACAATCTTATACAGCAAGTAACCCAATGGTAAGTAACCGGTGTACAACCACAATTCGTGACTCCAAGGGCCATCGATTTTCAGTAAGAACAGCAATGTTGTGAACAACCATACCGCCGTAAAGGCATAGACCGATCTATCACCGTACTTTCTAACCATGATCTGCAAGAACGGAATCACAAAATAGAGTGGGATGAAGTAATAGAAGAAACCAAGGTGGTAATAGGTGTAATGATGGTAGCTATTAAGCAACACGTCCCAACTGACGTCGGCATCAAAGCCCATTGCTGACCAGCCCGACAGATAGGTATAGAAAAGCGACCAGACAATGAAAGGTATCAGTACCTTGCCCAAACGACGCTTGAGGTAGTATTTGGCGTCAAACGGGCGCTGATCACTGAGCATCAGTGCGCCAGTAATCAAAATGAACACAGGTACTGCCCAGCGGCTGAAACCGTTTACCGTAATGGCAGTAAGCCATTCACCGAAAGGAATAGTGCCCAACTCATTGCGATAAGGCGCCAAAACATGAATCGCGATAACCGCTACGGCCGCGACACATCGTGCTAAATCAAAAAAGAGAATTCGCTGCTTCATGTAAATGCCTGATTAATATTCAATCATTCTACTATAGCAATAAAAAAGCTGACCGGAATAAATACCAAGTCAGCTTAGTGTTAAAGGAGATACTTATCGCGAATTTAGCTCATACGACTCTAGCTTCTGCGACTTGAGCTCTCACAAATGAGGCTCATGTGGCTGAAGCTTATGCCGCTGAAATTTGCGGCACTTTCGGTAAACGCAGAGAGATCACCGTCGTTATCGCCAAGAATGCGAAGGAAACCCACAGACACGCAGACAAACCGGCCATTTGGAATACCAAGCCCGACAATATCGTGCCAATCAAACGGCCCATCGCGTTTGCCATGTAGTAGAAACCGACATCAAGAGAAACGCCATCACCTTTCGCATAACTCACAATAAGGTATGAGTGCAGCGATGAATTCACCGCAAAGATGGCACCAAACACCATCAAGCCACCGATAATAACGAACTCGGGTTGCCAGCCAATTTGCACCGCATAGGCAATACCTGCAGTCACGATAGCCAACGCCCCCGCCCATAATAGCGCTGCATGTCCATCAGGCACCTTGCCTTGTGCTTTACCAGTAATCTTGGGTGCAATGCCCTGCACAAAGCCGTATGCGATGGTCCAAGCCGCTAAAAAGCCACCCACCCATGAGTGATCCCACCCAAACACGCTGCCTAGGTAAATCGGCAAAGCAATCACAAACCACACATCACGAGCGCCAAACAGGAACATACGTGCTGCGGATAGGATGTTGATGGATTCAGACTTAGAGAAGATCTGTTTAAACTTAGGTTTAGTTTTCGCTTTACCCATGTCCGCTTCTAAGCTCAACACACTGCCAACGAAGACCAATGCCAACACGGCTGCCATCGCAAGCACAGCGTATTGGAAGCCAATCGTTGAAAGTAGTAAACCACCAATAAAGAAGCCTGCCCCTTTAAGCGCATTCTTAGATCCGGTCAGAATCGCAATCCACTTATAAAGCGCGCCTTGTTGTTCATCAGGAACCAGAGTCTTAATTGAGCTCTTGGCACTCATCTTATTGAGGTCTTTAGCGATACCAGACAAGGCTTGCGCCGCCATGACCCAAGGAATGGTCAGCATTGCCGTTGGCACCGCGAGCATACCCAAGGCGACGACTTGCATGCCTAACCCAATGTTCATGGTCTTATTGAGGCCAAGACGCGCCCCTAACCAGCCACCGATTAGGTTAGTCACCACACCAAAGAATTCATAGAAAAGGAACAGTGAGGCGATTTCTAACGAACTGTAGCCAAGGTCGTAAAAATACAGAACCACCAACATGCGAAGTGCACCATCAGTAATGGTGAAGTTCCAGTAGTTAAAAGTCACCAACATGTATTGGCGAACGCTCTTACTTAGATTTGAAAACATAACGCTATCTCTGCAATCTAAACAAAAAGAGCTTTTGGATCATGATAAGTTCAACACTCCAGATACCAAAAGCTCCCTGTCTAACACTGATGACTATTAGCTATTCGCTACGCCATTAATGTATTCAACCTGGATAGGTTTAGTGAAGGCACCTGGACGCAGTGCCTGCACCTCTTGAACTACCTTGCTCAAATCCCAGCCTTTTTCTAACAGTAGGTGAGCTGCGAACAAACCAGTGCGACCAGAGCCGCCCATACAATGCATTGCAACCTTGCCGCCGTTATCGACGATGTTATGTAGCTCAGGGCTAGCTGCTTGCCACTTCGCAGCAAAACCAGCACCCGGTGCACAGTCGTCTTCAATTTCGATCTGGAACCATTGCATACCTAACGCACGTGTTTTTTCACCAAGTGCCGCCACGTCTTTGCTTGCAAGCTCATGGTCATCAAGTGCTGTCACGATAGCTTCAACGCCTTGCTCTTTTAGCTGAGCCAGTGATGCATCAAGCGTTGCTTCTTTTGTGCCTGGGCACGGAGTAAGCACTAGCGCACCTTGCTCTAGGTCTAGTTGCCATGTTGGATGTATCATTATATCTTCTCCAGATTCTTATTAAGCAAGGCCAACGGTACGAACAAGCTCAGCGGTACGTGTTGCGTAACCCATCTCATTGTCGTACCAAGCGTAGATCTTAACCATGCGCTTACCGACCAACATCGTTGATAGTGCATCCACGATTGTTGAGCGTTGGTCGCCTTTGTAATCGATAGAAACCAGTGGACGCTCTTCAAAGCCAAGAATACCTTTTAGTTCATTCTGAGACGCTTCTTTCAGCATCGCGTTAACTTCTTCTGCCGTGGTGTCTTGCTTCACTTCGAAGATGATGTCTGTCAGAGAAGCGTTCGCTAGCGGTACACGAACTGCGTGGCCGTTGATGCGGTTTTCTAGCTCAGGGAAGATCTCAACAATCGCTTTGGCGCTGCCCGTCGTTGTTGGGATAAGACTCATGCCACATGCACGTGCGCGGCGTAAGTCTTTGTGCGGCGCATCAAGAATAGTTTGCGTGTTAGTTAAATCGTGAATAGTGGTGAAGGCTGCGTTCTCGATACCAAGCTTCTCGTTGATCACCTTAACCACTGGCGCGATACAGTTCGTTGTACAAGACGCTGCCGTTACGATTTTGTGTACCGCAGGGTCGAAGATATTGTCATTCACACCAACAACGATGTTTGCGATGCCTTCTTCTTTCACTGGCGCCGATACCACAACACGTTTCACGCCCTGCTCTAGGTATTTGTTTAGGAAAGAGGTCTTACGGTGAACACCTGTCGCTTCGATAACCACATCACAACCAGACCAGTCGATCGCATCGATGTCGCGCTCTTGTGTGGTCTTGATGCGCTGGCCATTAATGATCATCTCATCGCCTTCTGCAGTTACTTCGTGGTGAAAGCGACCTTGAACTGAATCAAATTCTAGAAGGTGGGCCAGTGTTGTTGTGTCGCCAGCAACATCGTTAATTTGAACAAATTCTAGCTCATCCCAATCGAATGCTGCGCGAAGTGCTAGACGGCCGATACGACCAAAACCATTAATACCTACTTTGACTGTCATTTTCTGTTCTCTCAGTTAATTGCCTTCATATTTGAAGCCGCAGCGTTGTTGACTACGTTCACTTACCGGAGCGCCGGCCGCCCTAATTACATAGAGCCACTATGCTCATAGGGATAAGTTCACTTGTCGCCTAGCTGCAACTACAACTATTTCGGCATTAAGTTTTAATGTATTTAAACGCAACATACTGGGCGTGAGTTCATCGACTCTAAGCGCTCAATATCTTGCTGGTATTCAGTTTTCAAACAGTTCGATGCAATAAGGTCGTCAATTAACTTTAGCATCCAACCTGGTAAATCTTGTGACAGGCGGTAAAACACCCACTGCCCCTGGCGAACATCAATCAAAACACCGTTTGAACGCAGCTGCGCAAGATGGCGTGAAACCTTTGGCTGACTTTCTTGCAATGCCTGAGTCAACTCACCAACCGATAAGCACTCATTGCGAACTATCAACATTAAGCAACGCACTCGCGTTTCATCGGACAGTAATTTAAAAAATTGGTGAGGAAGCATAAAAACATACTCATATATGGATATGCACATATCTTAGATATAAAAAAACGCACGTCAAGGCGTGCGTTTCAATTGTCATAAAAGTTTAACGAAGAAATATCAGAGCTTGTTGGTCACGGTATGGCTCCAACGGCGCGCTTCAGTAAGCTCCGTTTTAACCTGATCCACGCTTAATCCTAAATCGGCGCAGTGCTCATCAATCTGTTGCCAATCGGCATGCTCAAAGCTCTCTTCAAGTGCGAGCAAGGTACCATATGGCCCTTCTCTACGTAATAGAGCAACCTTGATACTTTTACACAGCGGCAACTGCTCGACTAAGTTATCTAACGACAAGTCCAACAGAGCATCCAACAAGGAGAATAAGCCAATCATAAAGGCCTGTTCTCTATACCCTTCAAATGCCTGATAGCGAGACATACGCTGACAAAACTGAGCACGCTGTAGAGACAATCCATACAGCTCTTTAGGCTTTTTATCGGACACATAAGAGGCGACGGCTAACGAGACAAACATTTTCAGTTTCTCTTGACCTAGATATACCAAAGCCTGACGAAAAGAAGAGATGGTCACTTCAAGGCGCGGCGACATAGTATTCACAAAACGCAGCAGCTTATATGAGAGCGCCACATCTTTCGCGACAATGCTCTCCACCCGTTGAAAGTCCACATCGGGCTTACACACTTCTTGAAACAGCTCCATAGCAATCACTTGCTCAGGGCTAATGTATTTACTCTTGATGATTTCCGGTTTATTGAAAAAGTAACCTTGGAAAAACTTAAAGCCAGCCTCTTTGGCTTGCTGGAATTCTTGTTCGGTCTCAACGCGCTCCGCCAAAAAGCTAAACTTTTTCCCTTGATGCACCCTAACCAAATCACACGCTTCATCCAAACCCATCTGCATAATATCGAGCTTTACGATATGCGTGTATTTAAGGAAACGTTCCCATTCTGGGGTCGAAGTAAAATCATCTAGGGCAATCATGTAACCCGCTTGATAAAGGTCTTTAACCGCTTCCAACAATTCATCTGTTGGTTTACAGGTTTCCAGAATCTCTACCACCACCTTATCTTTCGGCAAACTTAAGGGCAGTCGACGAATCAAACTTTGATAAGGGAAGTTGATAAAGCAGCGTGAAGATGGAATAGAAGGGTTAAGACCAACAGACAAGAAGTTCTCAACAATCAGACGATACGTTGCTCGATTAGACTCAATATGCGCTGGGTACGCATTCTTTTCTCCATCGCGAAATAACAACTCATAGCCGAGTGTATTCCTCTTGCGATTTAAGATAGGTTGTCGAGCAACGTATGTAGCGGTCATTTCTTGATAACTCTGATTGGTTTAACTATAACTCAGTCGCTTAATCTAAGCTTTCGCGGCAGCTAGCAAAGCACCGCAGCCCATGAACATACCACCAAATATTTTATTTATCTTACCCATTATGCGATCAGAGCGAATAAAACGTCCCATTTGTGACGCTAATGAGGTGTAACCCAACATAACAACGCTATCAATGAATACTGTCGTCACACCTAGCACTAATAACTGAGGTGCTTGAGGTTGTGTAGGGTCAATAAACTGAGGAAACAAAGCCACCAAAAACACGATTGATTTCGGGTTAGTTAGGTTGATAAGCACAGCGTTTCTCAGCAGTTTGCCACTCGACAGAGTAGAGCTTTCTTCAGATGCTACTAGGCTCGAGCTATCACGCCACTTTTGAATACCTAACCAAAGTAAGTACACCACGCCGACCCACTTAATGATGGTGAACGCCAACGCAGACTTAGCAACGAGTGCACCGATACCCGCGCCCACCAGCATAATGTGAAACGCAAGACCAAGCTGTAAGCCAACAATTGATGCGAGTGACTTTTTAGTGCCATAGCTAAGCCCATTACTGATTGAGTTAACGGTACCCGAGCCCGGAGCCAAGCTAAACAAAATCGCTGTGACAACATAAGCAAGCCAAACATGAGTATCCATTTGCATTTCCTTACTAGTTCTTTAATCTAACAACATTAGTAGCAATAAAGCTCTCACACGCATCAGTTCAGGTAATTTCCCATGGAAAACCACAGCGAAGCCACCTTCCCTTACACTCAAGAACCTCAGTTCGATCATGCGATTAAACACCCGATCAACGCTCTTTGGCAACAAAGAAAAGAGGGGTTTTTAACATCGTCTGGTAAAAAGAAACTGTACTGGTGCAGCCTCACCTCAGAAAAGCACAGCAAAGCTATTGTGATTTCAAATGGCCGTATCGAATGCTGCCAAAAATACCAAGAAATCTTTTATGATTTTTATCAACAAGGCTATGACGTTTATTCATTTGACCACCAAGGTCAAGGCCAGTCTGAACGTATGGTAACAGACTCTGACATTGGTCACATTCATGAGTTTGATGATTATGCATCTGACATGTCTGACGTCATTGCCAGTTTTGATCTCAGTAAGTATTCCAATCGCTACCTGCTCGCACACTCAATGGGCAGCACCATAGCCACTCGCTACCTACAAACCCATCCAGACCACCCGTTTGATAAGGTGACTCTGTGCGCTCCGATGTTTGGTATCAATACCGAGTGGTACCTGAAACCTATCGCGATGATCGTTGGACAAGTGCTTACCGCTTTTTATGCCAAGCCAACTTACGCGCCGGGCCAGCAAGCATATTATTCGAAGCCTTTTGAAAACAACTTACTGAGCCACAGTAAGGTTCGCTATCAGTGGTTCCGTCGCTTATATGACGAGTCTCCATCTTTGCAGGTGGGTGGACCAAGCACGCGTTGGGTGTGGCAAGGGTTAATGGCCGCCAAGCAAGCAATTCAACAAACTCGTCAAATCAAGATCCCTCTGCTATTGATTCAAGCTGGGGATGAAAAGATTGTCAGTAACAGTGCTCAAGTAAAGTTCATCTCTAAGCTGAAGAAAACCAACTCTGATTGTCAGTTTAAGTTGATTGAGGGTTCTAGGCATGAGGTGTTGTTTGAGCAGGATGAATATCGCAATCAAACACTGGATGCGATCAATCAGTTTTTCGCCTAGAGCTAATAGGCTAAGCAACCTACCAAGAAAATAAGCGCTAAAGAGGA
The DNA here is from genome assembly GCF_041470465.1 of Vibrio sp. 10N.261.55.F4. Classification (NCBI taxonomy): domain Bacteria; kingdom Pseudomonadati; phylum Pseudomonadota; class Gammaproteobacteria; order Vibrionales; family Vibrionaceae; genus Vibrio; species Vibrio sp. 10N.261.55.F4. The sequence goes on from NZ_JBFRMM010000027.1 coordinate 35,418, forward strand.
AGAGAAGTAAGTGAGCTTTGCCCTCTTTTCTTGCATGAATTTGGCATACAATTTCTACCTAGAGATATTGTAGTTAAAACGATTCTAGCGCTGGCTAGCGTCAATATTGGTTAAGCATTTTGCAATGAGGGTTAAATGAGTATTTCTGCACTAAAAGATTCCGTGAAAATTGTTGCTTCTGATTTAGATGGTACGCTTTTGGCTCCCAACCATCAGCTAAGCGACTTTACCAAGCTAACGCTTAAGAAATTACACGACCAAGGTTATACCTTCATCTTCGCAACGGGTCGCCATCACGTCGATGTAGCTGGGATTCGTCAAATCGCAGGGATTCCGGCCTACATGATCACATCAAACGGTGCTCGCGTACACGACCAGAATGATCAGCTAATGTATAGCCAAAACGTACCTCAAGAGCTCGTTCAACCGGTTATTGATATTGTGCGCCAAGATCCAAACCTCTTTATTCACATGTACCAGAATGAAGATTGGTTACTAGACCGTGAAGATGAAATGTTGGCTAAATTCCACAGTGAGTCTGGCTTTAGCTACAAGCGCTTTGAAGCTGAAAACGCACCAAGCGAAGGCATCGCGAAAGTCTTCTTCACACATCCAGAACAAGACCACGAATATCTCGTCACGTTTGAACAAAAGCTAAGAGATGCTTTTGGCGACAAACTGAACATCGCCTTCTCTACACCTTGGTGTCTGGAAGTGATGGCAGCTGAAGTCTCTAAAGGCCACGCTCTAGACGCTGTTGCAAAATCACTAAACCTGACTCTGGATAACTGTGTTGCCTTTGGTGATGGCATGAACGACGCTGAAATGCTGGCTATGGCGGGTAAAGGTCTAATCATGGGTACATCACATGAGAAAGTGATGAAAGCACTACCTGACAATGAAGTGATTGGCAGTAACGCAGACGATGCCGTTGCTCACTACCTAGAAAAGCATCTGCTCTAATCTCGCTCCGTTGAACAGATCTGAATAAATAAAAAGGCAGCCAACTGGCTGCCTTTTTTGAACCTTACGTAAAAAGCTCTCTCTAACGCTATCGAGAACCTAACACTTCTTTGCTTAAGATTGCCTGCCACTCTTGTTCGGTAACCGGCATGATCGATAAGCGATTACCGCGTTTCACCAAGGGCATTTCGGAGAGTTCAGGCATGGCTTTAAGCGTAACCAAAGGAATCAAGCGCTCAGTCACTCGCACAAACTCGACATCCACCATGATCCAGCGTGGGTTATCGGGTGAAGACTTAGGATCGTAGTAATCACTCTCAGGGTCGAACTGAAAGTGGTCTGGGTAGGCTTCTCTGGTTACTTTAGCGATCCCCGCTACGCCAACTTTTTTACATGATGAGTGGTATATCATCACCAGATCGCCAAGCTTGACGTCATCACGCATCATGTTTCGAGCCTGATAGTTGCGTACACCCTCCCAACAAGAGGTTTTTTGTACTCTAAGAGTCTGAATAGAGAAGGTGTCGGGTTCTGTTTTAAATAACCAATATGCCATAATAAATCCAATTAACGGTTGCTCCGAGGAAGATATAACATGAAGGTAATGAAAAACCCAGTGACATGGCTAGTCGCGTTCGCTCTACAAGGCTGTGTTACGGCACCTGATACGCCGCAACAACCTGAACAGCCCCCAGCAAACTTGGATGAGCCACTGAGCATTCAACCGCAAACCTTCATCATGCGTGGTCAGGTGGTGGTTGGCCATGAAAGCCGAACCTTCACTCCTTGCGGTAGCCAACAACAATACTGGTTAGACTTATCTCCAGAGTTAGCGTTAGAAGCACAAGGGCTCTCAACGAGACCTTACCAAGCCTTATATGGCGAGCTGATTGGTCACCTAACCGTGCCGAGCCAAACGGGTTATAACGCAGATTTCACAGCGCGTTTCGTGGTTGACCAAGTGAACATCCTAACCGCAGAGAACCCAGATCGCTGCGTCCAACCGCTGCGCTCAACACGAGTATTTGGTAATGAACCCTTCTGGTCAGCAACCTTCGATAAAGACCAGCTGAAATACACTAAGATGGGCGAACAGCCACAGACCCTCGATATTGAATCAAGCCGCACCACATCGAGCAGCCGTGACTACCAATTAGAAGGTAAAGCTGCACAAGGCAAACTCAACCTTACGAAAGAGAGCTGTAGCGACGGCATGAGCGATTCTATCTATGGATGGCATGCCAAGCTTAACCTCAATGACAGTAACTACAATGGCTGTGCGACGGTCTCTAACCAAGATCCAACGCTGGACTGGAGCGGACTCTACTTCGCTAGCTCAACGCAAAACTCAGGGTTCTCTATCAACCTTGAACTCAACAATGACCACAGTGCTATCACGACTTATTCATACAGCAATGGAGACCCTTCTATTGTTGAACAAGGCTTCTGGCAGCAACTGAACCAAAATCAGGTACAAGTGGTTATGACTCGCCACCAGCAACAATATTTGATCTCCGAGCGCATCTTCACACTCGATAATGGCAAGCTAATCGCTGAAAAAGAGAAAGTGGGCAACGTGGTGTATCCGATTGCCAATGGCGGTCTGGTGCTATTCGAAGCTAAGAGTGCGCAAGCACAAGTAAACACCACCACTAACGTTGATCTAACCGCAAAGCAGGTGAACTCCAGCGATCAACTTGATCCAAAAGTCGACCAAGCGATCCGCGAATACTTTAAGATCAACAACAGCTCACCTGACGACACTAAATACCGCTGGTTAACCTACGACCTCAACGGCGACGGTAAAGAAGAGCTGTTCGCCCAACTCGATTGGTGTGGTTCTGGTGGCTGTACACTGCTAATTTTCGAAAACCATCAAGATAACTGGCGCTTCAATAGCCGAGTGACACTGGTTAAGGGCGACATACGCTTAGGTAAATCGCAAAACCACGGCTGGCAGGATCTGATCTTCAATGTCAGTGGCGGCGGTGCAACACCGGCGAAACACACACTTTCATACTCTGGTGTCAGCTACCCGCTAAACCCAAGTGTCGCTCCAGTTGCAGATGATGCTGATATCAGCGACGTGGTTTTGTTTGCTGATGGTATCTCACCCGCACAAAGTGGAGTTAAGTTGTAAACATGAGTAACCAACAAGCTTGCCATGGTTGTAGCTTCACTCACCAATGTATTTGTCACCTGATACCTAGTGTCGCAAGCCAAATCGATCTTGTACTGCTCACTCATGAGAATGAACTGTCACGCGATACCAATACAGGGAAGCTGCTTCAGCAATCCCTTGATCAGTGTCAGTCCATTGTATGGCAAAGGAAAACACCACCAGCGGAGCTCATCGCACTGCTTGACGATGAAACACGACAACCGTTTCTTTTATTCCCAAGTGATCAAAGTGTCGAGTGCCAGCAAGCTGTAATGACCCAAGCCCAGAGCCGTAAGCCGCTATTCATCATCTTGGATGGCACATGGCAAGAAGCGAAGAAGATGCTTAACAAGAGCTCGTGGTTACAAGCCGTTCCGCAAGTTCACCTCGATATTACCAGCGAATCTTCATACACCTTGCGCCGCAACCAAGACAGTGGCCACTTGTGTACTTGTGAAGTGGGTATTGAGTTACTCAAATCTTTAGGTGAAAGTGAATCTGCCAAGCTCATTGATGACTACTACCAGCATTATCTAAAAGTGTTCCACGCCGACAAGTGTGGCCACGCCCTCAAATAGACCAAGCAGGCGCGCGGGAAGGTAAAAACACATTTCGGGACGAGACAGACACTAAAAACAAAAAGGGTGAGCCATAAGCCCACCCTTTTTACATCGTATTTTCGTTATTGAGCCAACCAGTGTTTCACGTGAAACGCTCGCTCCATCAAAACAAACGCTGAGGTTGACCAAAGTAATACCCTTGCAAGTAATCGACCCCCATGTCTTCAGCAATACGGCACACCTGCTCATTATGAACGAACTCCGCCACCGTCTTAGCATTCAGAATCTGGCATAAGCTCACCAACTGCTGAGCGATCTTGCGCTGCTTTTTATCTTTATCAATATTGCGAATCAAACTGCCATCAAGCTTGATCACCTGTGGTTCTAGCTTCAATATCTCATCAATGTTCGAATAGCCCGAACCAAAGTCATCAACAATAATATTCACACCAAGATCGCGGAAGTGATTACACACCTCAATCAAGCGACCGTAATCCTGAATTTGTTCCGTTTCTAACACCTCCAAGCCAATACGCTGTGGGTGACTGATTTTCTTGATCGCTTGTTCAAGGTGAAGAATGGTTTTCTCATTGCTGAAATCTTGTGGCGCTAAATTAATTGAGAACGAATCGGTTCGCTGACTCATAAAATCGAAGGTGCGCGTTATCATCTGACGACTGAGGCGTGTATAGAGATGGGTTCCTTCAATGATTGGCAAGAACTTACCCGGTGCAATTAACTGACCGTCCTCTTCAATTCGAACCAAACACTCGTAGCTCTCTACCTGATGACTGTGTGCTGAAACTATGGGCTGAGAGCACGCCACAATATTCTGATTAAGCACCGCGCGACTCACGCACGACAGCCAACCAAGTTGCTCTTGGCGATGCTTCTCCAATTGAATGAGTGCCTTGGCGCTCACTAGGTGCTTGTTCTGGCTGACAGCGCTGCGCCTCGCATCAATCGCCTTCAACAATAAGTCATCAATAGAGGTAGTCGGGAAATCTCGACGGCTGGCGATACCCGCACAGATAGACACCGACAAGTAATCAATATCGGGTAAACCGGTAGGCTCAAAATTCACATGCTCGGTTTGATCGGCAAATTCCGAGAATCGCTGATGAATATGTTCTTGGCTCGCCCAACTATCAAACACCACCGCCCACTCACCAATACCGATACTGTAGAGCTGACAGCCCTCATCAAAGAACTGCCACAGCGCCTTTTGAAAGTACTCACTCAAATCATGCAGAAGCTTGTCACCTACTCGATAACCATACTTCTCATTGATCTGACCAAAGGTCGTGACCTTCAAAGCTAGTAAGTGGCTATCACTGCTCATCTTCGACAGTTTCTCACGCAGCACACTTCGATTGGGTAAACCTGTACGGTGATCAATTCGATAGCTTGCCGTCAATGCAGTGGCTTGCTGCTGAATCTTACTCGCCATGCTGTTGTTCATGTCATCGACATCAAGCAGTGCATTTCGGATCAATGAAAACAGAGGGGATATGTTGGTCGCGGGTTGCGTCTCTAATGGCAATACCGCCTTACCCTCGCCTTCTCTAAGCGAAAGATAAGTGAGGCTATGGTGCAAGATTCGCTGTTGGCCATTCTCTTGATAAAGTTCTCCCATGCAGTAAACGCCATAGCTGTCGGCCAATTTTTGGAAAACCTCAACCTCTTGGTTGCCATCAATAAAGTCGATACGAGATGTACAGTTATAAATGAAGAACTGTTCTGGCCTATGAGAGGCGATCTGCTGCACGCCCAGTCGTATCTGCTCTAAGGTCAGTGATGGATGGTCATAACAAAACCGGACCTCATCGCCCACTTGGAACAGGCCGCTGAATTCTATCTCTCCACTTTCCGTTACCTTGAGCGGTAAGTGAATGTTTTGCTCTTTCGGGTCACCGACCATCAAGGGAAAGTTATGCAGTTGCTCAAAAGGCACTTCGAGGCCATCAGCGAGGTAACGATTGTAGAGTTCGCGAACAGGCATCCCATCCAGTTCCAACAACCGGTTCTCTTGAGCACCTGTCACTCGAAAAGTTCGACCAATCGGATTCCATTCAGTGTAGTAACCCTTAGCGATGGAGAGCTCAACACTGTGCAGCGCCAACATCACATAGGCATTTTCATAGCAAATGCCGTCTAACATCACCCATCGCCCATTATCTGTGATGGTCGATGCACCGCCACAGATCGGTAATGAATACATCGACTGCTCAAACGCTGAAAATAGATCTCGGTTATTTATCTGCAAGCGGTCTGCGAAACAGATGATGCTTTGAGTATTATCATTGCACTCAAGCTGTTGCCACATAGCGTGGCTATCGAGCAATGGTTGTTCGCTATATTCGACAACACTACAAGAGTAAGACGTCGCGTCAAAGCGGGTAACAATCAGATAAAGACCTTGGTGCAGGATGACACCTTGACTAATGTAGTGGTTAGCACTGCAACCAATCAATTTGGCATTGGGAAAAGTCGATTGAATCACTTGGCAGGCAGCCAAAACAGAACCTTTCTCGAAAGACGAAAACACCTGAATCAGTAGGCTTTCATGTTGATGAAAATCTATCTTTTCCAATTCACGTTGGGTTTGCTCAATGTCTTGTATCAGGAGAGAAGTCGACTGCATATTCACATTAATCGTTACGTTAATGATTTATTATTGTGCTTATTATAGATAAGGCTTGCACGGAATACTTGCGATCGCGTTATGAATAATGTGACCTTAGTTAGACATCATTCATTCCGCCAAAAAGCAGTCATTAATGGCGGCGCAGTACTTTTATAGCCAGTCGTTACACAATGCGGGAAGCTTTAACTGCTAAAACAGTCGCTTAGGCTCACCGAAGTAGTAACCCTGCAGATAATCGACACCCATTTGCTCTGCTATCTCACAAACCTGTTGGTTATGGACAAATTCAGCGACCGTTTTGGCATTGAACACTTGGCACAAACGAATCAACTGAGAGGCTATGTTTCTTTGTTTTTGATCTTTGTCGATATTACGAATCAAGCTACCGTCGAGCTTAATGATCTGTGGCTCAAGCTTAATGATTTCCTCGATGTTGGAGTAACCAGAGCCAAAGTCATCAACAATGATTCTCGCCCCGAGAGCACGGAAGTGATCACACACCTCAATCATGCGACCATAATCTTTAATCTGCTCAGACTCGAGAACCTCTAGGCCAAGTCGAGTGGGATCGTTCATAGCACTGATGGCGGTCTCGAGCACCTCAAGCGTCTTGTCGCTCAACAAATCTTGCGGGGATAGGTTGATAGAAAATGGGCTTTGCTTATCCGCCATATAACCTATGGTGTTCTTAATCATGTGTCGGCTGAGGCGAGTGTAAAGGTGCGTGTCGGCAATGATAGGTAAGAACTTACCTGGTGGCACAATGGTACCGTCTGACTCCATGATTCTGACCAAACACTCTTGGCCAATCATTTCGTGCGTAACCGACTCCACAATCGGCTGGGAATAGGTGATGATGTTCTGATCTAGAATCGCACGACTTACACAACTCAACCAACCGAGTTGCTCTTTGCGGTCCTCTTCGCTCACCTGAATATCTTTGGCATTGGTGATGTGGGTATTGTTACGTACTCCATAGCGTCGAGCTTCGATCGCTTTCAATAAGATCTGGTCACCACTGTCGGTTAAGAAGTCACAACGACTAGCAAAGCCGCCACACAGAGAAACTGACAGGTAATCAATATCAGCCAAACCATATGGCTCAAAATTTATGTGTTCGATGTCATCGGCGAACTCAACGAAACCTTCTTTTATTTTCGTACTACCAACACTAGCATTGAAGATAATCGCCCACTCTCCAACACCAATACTGAATAGCTCTACCTTCACGCGAGGCTCTTTAACCACACGAAGCTGTAATCGCTCGATAAAGTGATTAGACAGATCGAGTAGCAGCTGATCTCCCACTTGATAACCATACTTCTCGTTAACCTGATGGAAGTTGGTTAGCTTTAAGGTCAGCAGATGTTCACTGAACAGAATCGTATTGAGGCGCTCTTTCAGTACGATACGGTTCGGCAAACCAGTACGCGAGTCAATGCGATAGCTTTCGGTTAAGCGACGCGCTTGTTGATGGAGTTTCTTTTCCATCTGAGTATTCATACTGTCGAGATCAGCGACTGCATTTCTGACTAGGTTAAGCAATGGCGACACGGTTGAGCCACACTGAAAGTCTTCGCAATGAAACTCTTTAATCTCGTCAGACTCGCGCATAGCGATATAAGTCAAGCTGTGGTGCAGTATCTCTTGGCGGTCTTCATTACGGTATAGCTCCCCCATGCAGTAGGCACCACATGTATTCACTATCCCTTCAAATGGCTTGAGCTCAAGTTTACTGTCGATAAATTCAAGTCGAGATACGCAGTTATAAATGATCACCGATTCAGGCTGATGCATGGCTAGCATCTCGGCACCGTGGTGCACCTTTTCTGCAGTGAGCGATGGGTGGTTATAACAAAACTGCGCCTCTTCACCGACATGCCAAGGGCTATCAAACTCAATACTGCCATCATCATTAATACGTAGCGGCGTCGAGATACCCTTCTTTCTGCCAAGTTCTCGATAAAGTGGAAAGCTCATCAGTTGACTAAAAGGAAGGTCTTTGCCATCCGCAAGGTAATGTTTGAATACTTCAATAGCCGGCTTGTCGTTCAATGCGTATAAGCGATTTCCGATTGCGTGTGTGACTCGTAGCTTCATCCCAATCGGGTTCCACTCAGAGTACGCGTCCGACCAAACCTTCAATCTTGGGTTAGTCAGAGCCACAGCAACACAGGCGTGCTGGTAGGTTTGCTCGTTATACATAACCCAACGGCCAAATTCATTCTCATGGCACAGTCCACCAGCTATCGGCAAGGCGTAAGGCAAATTTTCAAAAGCGCTATAAATAGGATAATCACGCCCTTCAACCTGATCGCACAAGCTGATGACCGTTTTGGTTTCTTCTGTAAGGCGCAGCTGAAAAGCTAAGTCTTGGCTGTCTTGATTTGGATTGCCGGAAAAAGGCTGGACCGCAGAGGTTAGATGGGTTTCGTTGAACTCACTGATGATGACTAAGGTGCATGCACTTTCAAGGCAATTATCACAGATAACATGACGAGCACTCTGGCCAATTAGCGTCGCATTATTTAAACGATTGAGGGCAACACCCGCGATTTGACGAGCTAGATCTGAAGATTGAGCTGAGAAAATTTGAATAAGGTACTGTTTGCTGTCACACCATTCTCGCTGATCAAATTGAGCTCTAAATAACGCCTCAGTATTTGCGAGAAATGTAAATGTTTGCATGCCAACCCTTGTTCAAAATCGAGTGAAGTAACAACCCGCAACCACTGCTATGACTGAAATGAATCGATAAAAAGTAGTCGCCAATTATCCTAGCCTAATCAGGCTTTTATAGGCGACTAATGTAACAATTCAATAGCATAAATGCGACACAATAAGCTTACCGAGCCATTAAATTAGTCGCATAAGATCGCTAAGTTGGTCTATTTCAACATCAGGGAGCACACTCGCCTTCGGGGAGCGGTATAAATTGGAACCAGTGTCATTAAACCAGCACGCTTGGAAGCCATTTTGCTTGGCTCCATAGACATCCGTTTTGAGGTGATCGCCAACATGAAGAATATTCTCAGCGTCACAACCTAGGTGTTGCTGAGCTTTTTCAAACATATCTGGATAGGGTTTTGCTCTGCCATCAGGGCCGGCTTTAAGGATTAATTGAAAGTACAGCCCTAAGCCAATTTTGTGTGGATCGACATTGCCATTGGTAATCGCAACCAGAGGAATACGTTGGCTAAGTTCAGTCATCACTCGATGCGTTTCTTGAGGGACATCGACTTGATTACGCAACCACAAGGCATGCTCAATGCCCTCTCGAGCCGCTTGCTCTGCTTGCTGCAGAGAGTAACCCAATTGCAGCAAACCACTCTTAATCTGAGTTTCACGCCACACGGTGACATCATGTTTCAAAGCTGGGTTTTCAGATGCGACTTGCTGCTTAATGCCCTGCCACTCTTCAAGCGATAAAGAAGCCGACACTGGGTGCTTTTGATAAAGCCACTGTGCCATCTCTTTCTCAACCTTCATGATCACAGGCCAGTTGTCATACAGGGTGTCATCCAAGTCAAAGGTCATGGCTTTGATGGGCTTTAACCCTCGATAAATTCGCATAGTAAACCCTTTAATCTAATCTTTATTCTTCTTACGAGCTCTCGGGTGAGCCTGATCATAAGCTTGTGCTAAGTGTTGGAAATCTAAGTGGGTATACACTTGGGTCGTCGAGATGTTTTCATGGCCAAGCAACTCTTGCACAGCACGAAGATTTTGGCTCGATTCCAGCACATGCGTTGCAAAGGAGTGACGCAGTTTATGCGGGCTGATGTGGCTCGCGACAGATTGCTTCTTGCCCCACTCTTCCATGCGCTTTTGCACGCTGCGGTGAGAGATACGAGTCCCGAGCTTAGAGACAAACAGCGCGGTTTCACCCGGTGAAGCCAATTCACCACGAACTTTGAGCCATTTATCGACCCACTCTTTAGCTAAACCAGAAAAAGGCGCTTTGCGTTCTTTGTCGCCTTTACCAATCACTCGGATTTCGCCTTGTCGACCCAACACATCTTTCAGATTGATGCCGACCAGTTCTGCCAGTCGTAATCCAGCACCATACATCACCTCCATCATCGCTCGATCACGAATCGACAATGGATCGTCCTCATTCACATCAAGCAGTTGACCCACTTCATCAACATCGAGGTTTTTAGGCAAAGGGCGTTGTTTGCGAGGTGCAGAGACACCTTTGGCTGGATTGGCGGTCATTTCGCCACGCAACACAAGGAAATCAAAGAAGCTGCGCAGTGACGATAAGCGCGTTGCAATGCTGCTCGCTTTCATTCCCTCACGCATGCCTTTACTGGCCAGTTGTCTGACCCACGCCGCATCGACTTGACCCCAATCCTTTAGCCCTAGAGTGACTAAATGACCGGCCATGGTTTCAAGTTGTTGTTTGTAATTACGTTGGGTGTGTAGGCTGAGTCCCTTCTCGCTTCGGAGATATTCATAGAAGCGAGAAAGTGGCTTTTGAAGGCTGTTAGGAAGAGGTATTTTGGGCTCTAGGCTCATTATTTATCTGCCAAGGTAAGGTGTCCGCCAAATGAGCGACAACAAGTGCTAAATGGCGTAAAAAGAGCGTATCCATATGGGGTTGGAAATGTCCGCCATCTTCACTAGAAAAGGCGAGCAAACCCAATGGAGACTGCTTAGCAAGCGGTAGTACTACATAAGAGCCTAGCTCTGGAACTGGATAATCACCAAACAAATCGTGTCTGTCGGCTTTTCTCAAGCGTCCAAGATAAGCATCTTTGCCATTGAAATGGTTAAGCGAAAACTTAGAGTAACCCTCAGCACTCAACTGATAAAAGCCAGATTGCGAAAGAATACGAACATGAGCCTTAAGCCCAAGATCTAACGCTTTTTGTTCAACGGCTTTTATCACCTGCATGAAGTCACTGCATTTCAGCACTTGCGCTTGCAGATCCATAAACTCATAGAAGGTTTTATCGTTATTTGCTGCCAACGACATCAAGCCAGTGATCTCTTCTTCAAGCTCTTCGATTCGATGACGTTGGCGTTTAAGCTGAACCTCAACCAGAGAAACAGCGCCCTGCTCAACGTTATTGATAGCAAGGCGATCAACCAAATCTTTTCGGTCTTGGAAAAAATCTGGGTTATCACGTAAATATTCCGCGACCACTTCTGCGGTGAGTGCGTCGGCTTCAACGTAAGACAAAACCTATCCTTTATTTTTATGAATATATTTGTTTTGGGTCGTTATTAGCAAGAAAGTTGACCATCAAACACATGCGTTGCAGGGCCGGTCATAAACAGAGGTTTACCCGGGCCTTGCCAGCTAATGTGTAAGTCACCGCCTGGTAGACGAACCTTCACATTCTCAGCCAGTAAGCCTTGAGTGATACCCACTGCAACTGCGCCACACGCTCCGCTGCCACATGCCTGAGTTTCACCCGCGCCGCGTTCGTAAACACGTAGACGAACTTCTTCACGGTTAACGACCTGCATAAAGCCAGCATTAACACGCTCAGGGAAACGTTCATGTGATTCAAGTAGTGGGCCTAAGGTGTCCACATCAGCCGTGTCGACGTCATCAACCACGGTAACCACATGTGGGTTACCCATGCTTACCGCACCACAGAATAAGGTGTGTACATCCGTTCTTAGAATATACGTCTTCTCTGGCTGCTTGGCCTTGAATGGAATCTTGCCGGGTTCGAACTCAGGAATGCCCATGTTCACCGTGATCAGGTCATTCTCTTCAATCTTGAGAACCATTTTACCTTTCTTGGTACTCACGTTGATGCTGTACTTATTCGTTAAGCCTTTCATGCGAACGAATCGTGCAAAACAACGTGCACCATTGCCACACTGCTCCACTTCACTGCCATCCGCATTGAATATGCGGTAATGGAAATCAGTTTCTGGATCATAGGGAGCCTCAACCACAAGTAGCTGATCAAAGCCCACACCAGTGTGACGATCCGCCAAACGACGGATCAAATCTGGAGAAAAGAAAATATTTTGAGTAATGCAGTCCACGACCATGAAATCATTGCCCAAACCATGCATTTTAGAAAAGTGGAAGTGCATAACGCTTAAAATTACTCCGGAAGAATGTTTTCAAGTTCCCACAGACTCGTAAGCTCTTCACGCTGACGAACCAAGTGAGTTTTATCGCCATCCACCATCACTTCAGCCGCACGCGAACGAGTGTTGTAGTTAGATGACATCGCGAAGCCATAAGCACCCGCTGAACGAACTGCTAGCAGATCACCTTCTTCAAGAACAAGGTCACGATCTTTACCTAGGAAATCGCCTGTCTCACAGATTGGGCCAACCAAATCGTAAGTCACAGCTTCACCCTGACGAGGGCTAACAGGAACAATATCCTGCCAAGCTTGATAAAGTGCTGGGCGCATTAGATCGTTCATTGCTGCATCGATGATGGCAAAGTTCTTGTGCTCTGTTGGCTTGAGGAACTCGACTTTCGTTAATAATACACCAGCGTTAGCAGCAATCGCTCTTCCAGGCTCGAAAATCAGCTCTAGATCAGAATGATTGTCTAAGCGAGCCAATAAAGCTTTCGCGTAGTCAGAAGGCTGTGGTGGTAATTCATCACGATAAACCACACCCAAGCCGCCACCGACATCAAGGTGTTTGATGTTGATACCGTTAGCACGTAGCTGGTCGATCAGCGCAAGTAGGCGATCGGTTGCATCGATGAAAGGTTCGATATCCGTTAACTGAGAACCAATGTGGCAATCAATACCATGGATAGACAAGTTATCGAGTGTTTTTGCAAACTCATAGACAGCAGGAGCACGGTCGAAAGCGATACCAAACTTGTTATCACGCAGACCTGTAGAGATATAAGGGTGAGTGTTGGCATCAACGTCTGGGTTGATACGCAGTGAAATCGGCGCTTTAACACCAAGCTCACCAGCCACTTTATTCAGTCGCTCTAGTTCTGGTTCTGACTCTACGTTGAAACACTTAATGTTCAACTCAAGCGCACGCTTCATTTCAGCGGCTGTTTTACCGACACCAGAGAATACAACTTTTGCTGGATCGCCACCGGCAGCAACCACACGCTCTAGCTCACCGCCAGAAACGATATCGAAACCTGAGCCCAAACGAGCCAAAGTATTCAACACGCCAAGGTTTGAGTTAGCTTTAACGGCATAGCACACCAAGTGCGGATGCTCACCAACCGATGAATCAAACGCATTCCAGTGGCGTTCTAATGTTGCACGAGAATATACATACAGCGGTGTACCATATTGCTCTGCTAGTTGTGAAAGTGCGACGTCCTCAGCCCAAAGCTGGCCATCTTCCTGATAGTTGAAGTAATCCAAAGTTCTTATCCCTTATAAATAACGATTTCTGCGTGTTTTCACTTATTGTGATTGTTCGGTTTGCTGAACTTCATCAGGATCGTACAAAGGACCCGTTTGACCACAACCAGAAAGTCCAATAACGGACAGCATAAATAGAGCAGTAATTAATTTTTTCATTTTGCATATCGTGATTATTAACTCAATGCCCCCTATAATCGCACCACACTCAGGAAAAGCAATAGGATAGAAAGGATGAACGAGACTGAATTTCATCAGCTGGTCGATATACAGATGCAAAACATCGAAGAAGCTATCGATGAATCAGAGGCAGATATTGATTACGAAGTGACTGGTAACGTGATGACGCTGGAGTTTGAGAACCGCAGCCAAATCATCATTAACCGCCAAGAACCAATGAAAGAAATCTGGTTAGCGTCTAAATCTGGTGGCTTTCACTTCAAGCTAGTTGACGACAAGTGGACATGTTCAAAGACGGGCATGGAGCTGTTTGAGATGGTTAAAGAAGAATGCGTGAAGCACGCAGGTGAAGCGATCGATTGGGTCTAATCATTTGTAAGCAAAACTAAAAAGGAGTGAATCAATCACTCCTTTTTTAATATCAATCAGTCTTAGTAAGACTAGATGTTGACTATCTTTGAGCTCCGAGAAGCTAAAGTTGCATCGTTACGATAAGGCACAACGTAGGAATTGCCTTCTTCAGGATGAACGATTTGGTAGTACTGAGGTAGATTAAAGTTAATCAACTTAGACGACATCTTCGACTCATCTTTTACCGACGTGTAGAAAGAATTCACGCTCGCGATCATCTCATCTTTTTCACCGCTGTACTGGTGGTAGACCTCAACTTGGTTCGACTCGTCCAATACATAAATATTGAAGCCTTTGTCGGTATCTTCGAAAAAGAACTGAATCAAGCCCTCACTCGCAAAACCATCCACCACTTCTGGTAGCTGATACTCTTGCTCTTTATCGAGCATCAGTAAAGGTGAGCCTTTGAGCTTATTGGTTGAGATGCTACGGTAGAAATCGACCGAGTTTTCCAACATCTGTACCGACACACCACGACGTTCGAAGAACAGACCAAACATCTTATTAGCTAAACGAATAGCCTTAAAGCGGCGGCGCTTCTCGGGTTCAATCGGTTTCAATCGTAAATCGATACACTCAGCAAGCAGTTGATACACCATGTTACGCATCACACCACGCAGGTTTTTGCTGTAACAGAACACATCAACCGATTCTGGCGGTAAAGCATCTTGGTGCATTTTGCCAAGTACCGTCTTCAGCGCATCCAGCATTGCCGTATCACCTTGGAAATGCAGCGTACGTACTTCATGCCAAGAGTTACGATAAACTAAGTCGACACTGCCGACTAAGCTCTTACCTTCCTCACCAAAGCTGAAGATATCGGCGTTCTTGAGGTCCACTTTTAATGCACGACCACTTAATTCAGACGTCGGGTCATTTTCAAAGTTGATGAACATCGCTAGCTGGCTTATCTCACACGGGCTCGCCAGTGCTTGCATACTTGGGCGACGCTTACGCAAAGAAAACGTATTACGCAGGTCGCTCACCATTTGATAGAACTTATCGATATCGATGTGAGCGTCACGTACCACAGAGTGCAAACGTGTCGACTCGGTAATCAAGCCATTAAAAAACGACCATGCTACCAACTTACTCAAGTACTCATGGTGCTCTAGAGAAGGCTGACCAAGAATGCGGTGTGCAACCAGTGGCTGCTTATACAAGTACCAACCTGCTTTATTCGACTGACCCTGACGAACTTCGATGAAGCTCAAGTCGGGTTCATGCAGATCCGGAGAGATTTGTGGGTTCAGCAGTGTCACTTTACCTGGCAATACCTCAAACGCAGCGTAAAGCTTACGTGCCAAGATACTGATATCTTGTGGGCTGATTGCCGAAGTGATGTCGTTACGACGCGCAAATTGAATCAGATTACGGTAGCTCAGCATCAAGGCATCAAGCAGTGCATGGTGCACCACTTTAACCTGCTCAACCTTCCAGTTACGGCGGTTATCGAGCTCAGCAATGGTTTCATGTCCCCAATTCCAAGACTTAGTCATCTCAGTCAAGGCTTCACGACGCCACGCAACAGAACCAATGCCCGCATCTCGTGACAGCTTCTCGTGGGTCTTAAGATAAAAACAGCGTCTTACCAAGCCCAATCGAGTGTGGTCGTTAATGCGTTCTAGATAGCGCGTTACCTTTTCAAGCATCAGATAGTAACTATCCATGCCATACAGATCCGGTTCATCCGCGAAGAAGCGACGCTTGGTATCAATACTCAGCAGTTGGGTGTTTGGGTATTCCCATGAATAGGCTTCTAACAGGATCGCCTTCAAAACCGATTTATACGGTGAGTCGATACTCTTATAGAGCTGCCACAGGTTTGAACCAAAGTACTCTTCAGCGGGAATGCGATTCAGCTTGCCGAAATCGATCCACTGCGAGCAATCAAGATAGCCATCCTGACACAAACCTTGAACATACTCGTCGTAACACTCTTCCATTTCTGGCGGAATGATTTGCCACAACAAACGCTGACCAGCCAAACGAACCGCAGAGCGATAAAACTCATCAAGCAATAATAAGTGCTGTGAAGAACCACAGTTATCGCCGGTCATCTCTTCTGAATGGTTCGAACGGAAACGCTCTTCATCCATCAAGAAGAAGTTCGCTTCTACTCCCAAGGTTTCAGCCCAATCGGTAATCAAGAGACACTTGTTGGTTAGGCTATCGCGAGAGGCGCCATCCATATCCGGGGAAACACACACCCAGATATCAAGATCACTTGAAGTGCTTTGACCAATAGAAGAAGTACTACCCATGGTGTACAAGCCAAGGATTGCTGGTTCATCCGTCTCGGTGAGTTTGCCACCCAGCGTTAATTCGGTATCAGAGACAAATTGCTTTTGGAATTCATTAAGCGTGAAGCTACGAATTCCAAAAGGAACTTGTTGGTCATAATAACCAGGCATCATCGGGTGATTGAAGTGAAGCAGTGCGGGAATAAGGTTGAATACTCGCTGGCCTTGCACATTCATCAACGCCAACGCACGATCAATGCGCTGCTGATTTAGATTGTCTAATCGTTGAATCAAAGTTTGAGTGTAAGCCTGCAAGGTAAGTCCTTGGTTTGAGGTTAAGTGCAGTTCTGTTTAGTTACTGAACGAAAGGAGCAACAAAACGTGATCAATTTAACACTTTTACCCTTAATGGTAAAGCAAAGGAACCCGTCATACTGGTCAATTCCTTGATGACAGAAAGTTAAACTCACGGCGCCGTAGTGTCCTCTTTATTGACTATTTCTAATAATAGCCCATGTTTCAAATGAGATACTAATCACACTATTTTGGTGAACTCATGAAAATCTCTCAGCTATCAAAGTATGGAATGATCAAACAGTAAGAATTCTCGCCTCATAATGGTAGGATTAGGCTATTACAGAACCTATATCGGAAACACCATGACAAATTCAGCACCAATCCGTATCGCGACCAGAAAAAGCCCTCTTGCCCTTTGGCAGGCATACTTTGTAAGGGATGCACTGCAAGCTGCTCACCCTGGTTTAGAGGTTGAGTTGGTAACTATGGTGACCAAAGGTGACATCATCCTAGACACTCCGCTTGCTAAAGTGGGTGGTAAAGGACTGTTCGTTAAAGAACTTGAAGTAGCCATGCTAGAAGGTCGTGCTGACCTAGCGGTTCACTCAATGAAAGATGTACCTGTCGACTTCCCTGAAGGTCTAGGTCTGGTAACAATTTGTGAGCGCGAAGATCCGCGTGACGCTTTCGTATCAAACACTTACAACAACATCGACGAACTCCCACAAGGTGCTGTCGTGGGTACGTGCAGTCTGCGTCGCCAATGCCAACTGTTAGAATACCGCCCAGATCTGATCATCAAAGAGCTGCGCGGCAACGTTGGTACTCGTCTAGGTAAACTCGATGATGGTCAATACGATGCGATCGTACTGGCTGCTGCAGGTCTTAAACGTCTAGAGCTAGAAGAGCGTATTCGTAGCTTCATCGAACCAGAGCAGTCTCTCCCTGCTGTTGGCCAAGGCGCTGTTGGTATTGAGTGTCGCCTTGATGACGAGCGTCTGATTAAACTCCTTGAACCACTGAATCATAAAGACACGGCTGATCGTGTACTGTGCGAACGTGCAATGAACCTTACCCTAGAAGGTGGCTGTCAGGTTCCTATCGGCAGCTACTCATTATTAGATGGCGAAAACATCTGGCTACGTGCATTAGTTGGTGAACCGGACGGTTCTAAGATGGTTCGTGGTGAGATCTCTGGCCCTCGCAAAGATGCAGAAGCACTTGGCGTGACTCTGGCAAATCAATTGCTGGATGATGGCGCGAGAGAAATCTTAACCAAGCTCTACGTTGACCAAGAATAATCATGACAGTGTTGGTGACTCGTCCCGGTTCAGAGGGACAATCGCTTTGCCAACAACTAGCGGATGAAGGGGTTCAAGCAATCCATCATCCGCTGATTCGTATCGTGGATAATCCCAACTCTGCGGATTTAAGCACCCAGCTTAATAACAGCGATATCATTATTGCAGTCAGTCACCACGCCGTGGCGGCTGCCCAAAGCATCCTTTCAAAAACCTCATCCATTTGGCCTACTTCGCCGCTTTATCTTGGCGTTGGTCAAAAAACTGCGCACGTTTTAAGCAAAGTCTGTAAACAAAAAGTAAACTATCCTCAAGTTAGTGATAGTGAACATCTTCTTAAACTTACTGAACTTAATGGCGTAGAAAATAAGTCCATTTTGATACTACGTGGCAATGGTGGGCGTGAGCTCATTAGGGATTCTCTACTCAATCGAGGTGCACAAGTCTCTTATTGTGAGACCTACCGTAGAGAATATATTCCTATTAGCGACCACAATACCTATCAAACATGGATAAACAAAAAAACGTCCAAAGTTGTCATCACTAGTCAGGAACAATTGGAGTATCTCTGCTCAATTACCCCTGATGAGTATTTGGCTTGGCTTTCAACAAGACATCTATTTGTCCCAAGCCAGCGCATTGTAGAACGAGCACAACAACTCGGCTTCTCGAATGTGACCAATACTCACAGTGCTACGAACCAAATATTACTGGCTGCTCTCCGGCCCTAGCTAGAAACAGGAAATAAGCATGACAAGCAAAAAAAATAATGAGCATATTGAACCTGAAAAGAAACAAGATACTCAGCCAGTAGTTGTTGAAAACGAAAAAGCTGACTCTACAGAGACAAAACAACCTGAACAGAAGCTTGATGCCTCTGCTTCAAATACCGCTAAAAATGAGCAGCCTCAAGCTGAGCATAAAGAGCAAATAGAGAAAGCAGAAAAGCAAGGTAAGCGCGGTGTCAAACTAGGCGCTATTGCGATCGCTATTTCAATTATCTTCAGTGGCGGTATCGCATTTCAAATGCAGCAAAAGAGCGCTGAATACTCGGCTCAAATAGCCGCTCTTCAAGCACAACTTCAAAATACCCAATCTGCGGTAAATAAAGACCTACAAACCATCAAGCAAGAGACTATCCAAGAAGCCTCACACGCGGTGGAGAAAACTCAGGTCGTGCAATCTCAACAGCAGAAGAGCATTCAAAGCCTGCAGTTAGCAGTGGCTGACGTGAAAGGTCGCCGCCCGAATGACTGGTTACTTGCCGAAGCCGATTACCTTGTGAAACTAGCAGGACGTAAACTGTTCCTCGAGCATGATGCCGTTAGCGCAACCAAGTTAATGGAAAGCGCCGATCAACGTATCGCAGCACTGAATGACCCGAGCTTAGTGTCGCTGCGTCAATCAATGACCAATGACATTACCAAGCTTCGCACTATTCCTCTGATCGACCGTGATGGCTTAGTTCTGCGTATCACAAGCTTGCAACAGCAAGTCGATACACTGCCGCTTGCCAATGCGATTCTTCCGGAAGCTGCGGTTGTTGAGAAAAAAGCGGTATCGCAAGATATTAATGATTGGCAGAACAACCTGATGACGTCGATGAAAGACTTCTCAGAAAACTTCATTACCTTCCGTAGTCGTGATGGCGAAGTTATCCCTCTACTCTCTCCTGAACAACACTTCTACCTGCATGAAAACATCAAAGGTAAATTAGAAACCGCGATTCGCGCCGTCTACAAAGAACAAGGTGAACTCTATAGCGCAGCTCTTAATACCGCTAGCGAGTGGTCGAAAGCGTATCTAAACCAAGATAACAACTCAGTGATTGAATTTGAGAAAGCGATTAAACAGCTAAGTGAACAGAACATCTCTGTGAAATACCCTGTAAAGCTTGAATCTCAAAATGAGTTGTCAGATGTGATACGTGAGCGCCTACGTCGTGAAGTCACCGTTATGACCACGGAGGAAAAATAATGATTCGTTGGATTTTTCTTTTTCTCGTTCTAGGTGCTGGGTTAATTGTTGGTACTCAGTTCTCTGGTCAACAAGGCTACGTTCTGATCTCAATTGCGAATAAGACTATTGAGATGAGCGTGACAACACTGGTTATCTTTGTCATTGCTCTTCTAGCGGCTCTATTCGGCTTAGAGTACCTATTTAAAAAGCTTATGTACGCGAGCTCGACAACTTGGAATTGGTTCAGTGTTCGTAAATTGAAACGCTCTCGTCGTTATACCAATGAAGGCATCATCAAGCTGCTTGAAGGTGACTGGAAAGGCGCTGAGAAGAAGGTAACACGTTGGGCTAACCATCACGACATGCCTCTACTTTGTTATTTAGTCGCTTCTCAAGCGGCGCACGAACAAGGTAATACGAGTGAGCGTGATAAGTACATCGAGCTTGCTAGCCAACAGGACGACTCTCTACTGGCGGTTGAGCTAACTAAAGCTAAACAGCAAATCAGCGAGTCAAACTACGAAGCTGCATTCGATACACTTTCTACCCTAAAAGGCACATACCCTAATAACACTGCTGTACTTGGCCTGTTAAAAGCCACTTACTTGCAACTGAAGTTATGGCAGCCATTGCTAGAGTTAACGCCTAAATTAGTTAAGAACAAACTTCTAACAGCTGATGAGCAACGTGAATTAGAACAGAAAGCACAATGTGGATTACTTCATGATGTAGCTCAACAACAAGGTAGCGAAGGTTTAATCAGCCATTGGAACAAGCTTTCAAGAAAGCAGAAACAAAGTTCGCACCTTGTATCTTGCTTTGTGAAGCAACTGATCGCTCGCAAAGCTGACTCAGAAGCGTTCACAGTGATCAAAGAGAACATTGCGAAGAGTGGTTCAAATGAGCTCTACATGTCGCTTCCAGAGCTGAATCTAGCCGATCACCACCCAGTAGTGGTCATGCTAGAACGTGCAATCAGTAAAGACAGTGGTAATGCCGAAGCACACAGCGCTCTGGCTCAGTTCTACTTAAGAGAGCAGAAGTGGGCGGAAGCACAAAGCCACTTCGAAAAAGCCCTAGCACTTCGCTCAAATGTTTCAGATTACGGATATCTATCTGACGCCCTAGAGAAGCAAAACTTAACGAAAGCAGCTCACGAGGTTTCTCGTAAAGCGCTCGCTCTAGTTCAACCCGCTTAATTCAAAGTGACTCAAACTAAGCCGATGTCTAACATCGGCTTTTTTGTATCTGTTACTTATCCCTAGATAACTTCTACAATACCTATAAACCAAACGCCTCGAACCCTACCCATCCAATGCTACCAAACCAACTAATCATGAAATTGCTCAATCGGGCCTCTCAAACAGACGGAGAACGACTTTAATTATGTCTGTACGTAGTTTTACCATTCTTATAAACAAGTCCTTATAATACCAATTAAAGTAAAA
>NZ_JBFRMM010000028.1:0-184 GCF_041470465.1 Vibrio sp. 10N.261.55.F4
TCTTCAATTTAAGATTTTGTCGGCTCAATGAATACTGACTTCAAAACTACAAAAAGTAATTCTAAAGCTATTATCTTTCCAACAGAAAGATAATGAATTGACTGTGCCAAATACCTTCTTTCTACAAGAGAAAGTAGTTATTCGTATTGGTCACTCAGTTCATTGAAACCAAATTTGATTCCGA
>NZ_JBFRMM010000028.1:1009-1227 GCF_041470465.1 Vibrio sp. 10N.261.55.F4
TTTAAATTGTTAAAGAGCTTCTCTTCGTTGTGACTTACATCACTTCGGAAGAGGCGGCCATTCTAGCGATTTAATTCTCAGTGTCAAACACTTATTTGGAATTAATTCCTACTTTTTAAAAGTAGAAGCGAATCATCGCTTAAAGCTAGTTGCCTTACTAACATTTCTCGCTGAAGCCTTGTGGCGTCTGCCGTGTCAGTGAGGCGGCATTATAGAGA
>NZ_JBFRMM010000029.1:0-37012 GCF_041470465.1 Vibrio sp. 10N.261.55.F4
GCCGCGATGAACCTTTTTTTTGTCCGAAATTTACAATTTGATTACACAAACAAAAAAATCCCGCCTATTCTTATACTTGTAACATTATCACTGCTTAATACTGAACAGAAAAGTTCACGGCAGTTCACTACTCAGTATTATTTTGGGGAGGAGCTCACGTAAAAATAGATATTTACTGAAGAAAGTGCTTAGAACAGCACAAATATCTAATTAACGTCAACGCTACTGCATATAACTCCATGCTTATCACAATTATTATCTCGGAGTTTTTCTATAATATGCAGGCTAGGTAAATATAAGGATAATTAAGAATGAGACTGTTTAAGCGCTATACACCGAGTATGATTGCTAAACATGTAAGTCGACTTTTCAAAGGACGAATCTACATTTACGGCGTAGGAAAATTTGAGTTTGATAACGGTAAGCTAGTGCTACCAGACCGAGCAGAAAAACGTCACTTTCAAACAGTGAAAGAAATAAATAGTGAAATCATGAAACTGCGCTGCGCGTACGCATGACCTGATTATCTACAGAATTAAAAACAAAAAGGGTTGGCATTATGCCAACCCTTTTTTCGTACCAATTTTCGTACCAATTTTCGTATCAATGATGATTCGATATACCACCAGAACACTATGTCATTATCGATGAGTCACTGGACGCTTAGCTAAGTCAGGAAGATTGCCAGACAAACCCAGTGCGCGCTTCATGATCTCATCTTTCGCACCCGGTAATTGGCCCGCAAGCTTCATACCAATGCCACGAATCAGCTTCTTAGCTGGGTTATCGCCTTCAAACAGATCTTTAAAGCCCTGCATTGAAGCAATCATTTTCGCCGCCTCTGCTTTTCTCCAGCGCTCGTAGCCGCGAAGATTACGCTTGGTGCCAATGTCTTCACCCGCAGACCATAGCTTTAACAGCTCTTGCGCTAGGCTTGCTGCGTCTAATAGGCCAAGGTTCACGCCCTGCCCTGCTAATGGGTGAATGGTATGAGCAGCATCACCAACCAAAGCCACACGCTCTACCGCAAAGTCACGCGCATAACGCATGCGCAGTGGGAAGGCAAAACGGTCACCAACCACTTCACATAAGCCCAGCTTTGCATCGAACTCAGCTGTTAACTGCTTGTTGAATTCAGCATCCGACATTGATACGAGGTTCTCGGCACGATTTGGTTCCGTAGACCAAACAATCGAGCTCATGTTGCTTGGTTGCATTGGTAGGAATGCCAATGGGCCTTGAGGCGTGAAGATTTGACGAGCAACGCTGTGGTGCGGCTCTGTGGTTTTGATGTTCGCGACAATCGCACTGTGTCCGTAATCCCAATGTGTTAATGGGATATCTTGCTGCTTACGAACCCAAGAGTTTGCGCCGTCTGCTCCAACAACTAACTTAGCTGTCAGTGCTTGACCATTGTCCAATGTTAACCAAGCTTCACTTTCACCAATCGCCATCGTTTTACACGTTGCGGGCATATACAGGCTGACGTTGTCTTGTTTCTTAACCTGATCAAGCAGCGCTAATTGAATCACACGGTTTTCAACTATATGACCAAGATTAGGCTGAGCCAAGCGTGTCGAGTCAAACTCAATACGAGCGAAACTGTCTTGTTCCCACACTTCCATCGCTTGATACGGTGCAGCGCGTCTTTGTTCGATACCTTGCCATGCACCTAGATTACGAAGAATCACTTCACTAGAACGACTCAACGCGGATACACGCACATCAGGCAGCTCACTCAGCCCTTCACTAGGCGCTCTGCCTTCAATGACAGCGATTCTTAGGTCACTGTCTTTTAGGGCAGCAGCAAGCGCTAGGCCAACCATGCCACCACCAACAATCGCGATATCAACACTTTGCATCATTATTTATTACCTTATCTTTCTACTAGGCCAAGCGTATGACGCAAAAGTGGACCTTTAAGTGGTGGAAGGTTATCTATTACGGCTAACCCAAGATTACGCCCAATGCGAGCGGTCATATAATCGTTTGAGAACAGGTGAACTAGGCTTGAAGTCAACGTGATCGTTGCGTCTCGGTCTTGTTCTCTACGCTTTCTAAAGTTAACAAGACCACGGTAACGACCTACATCATCTAACTGGGTACACAACTCTTCTGCCAAGGAAGCCACATCTCGGATGCCTAGGTTAAAACCTTGCCCCGCAATTGGGTGAAGCGTTTGAGCAGCATTACCAACAATGGCAAATCGATGAGAGATATTTTGCTGTCGGTGACGAAGAATCAGAGGGTAACTCGCGCGCTTGCCGACCTTCTCTAATCGGCCAAGTCGCCAGCCAAAGTCATTCTGCAATTGCTCAAGAAACTCATTGTCGTTTAGCGTCATCACTTTTTGTGCTTGCTCTGGTGTTAAACACCAAACCAGCGATAAACGGTTGTCACTCATCGGTAATAGAGCAACTGGCCCATGATGGGTAAAACGCTCAAATGCGCGACCTTGGTGAGGTTCACTCGCCACAATATTGGCAATCACAGCGACTTGCTCAAAGTCATGCTCACTCAATGAGATATTGAGCTGTTGGCAACAGGTTGAGATTGCACCGTCAGCAGCAACCAGTAACTTAGTGGTTACTGTTTGCCCACTTGTCAGTTCAATCGTCGTCAACGCTTCTTCACGTTCAACTTTACTAACAGACTCAGGACAAAGCATGGTAATTGCCGCTTCTGATTCAAGTTTCTGCTGATAGATTCGACCCACATCTGCTAACTCGACCACGTAGCCAAGCGCATCTACAGCAAGCTCTTCACTGTAGATGTCTGTCATTCCGGCATGCCCGCGATCCGAAACATGGATATCTTTAATCGGGGTCGCGACCGGAGCGATAGATTGCCATAAGCGCAAAGAATCCAGGATCTGCACCGTGCCATAGGACAAAGCAATCGAACGAGAATCAAACCCAGGGTGAGCTTGATGATCAACCTGATAAGGCTCCACTACCGCAATCGACAGTGAACCTTGGCTTAGGTGATTCAAAGCAAGGGCTAAGGTTGCCCCTGCCATTGCGCCACCAGCAATTACAACATCATACTGAGCCATCATAACCTCAAACCGGCCAACGAATTAATGAATGGTAGGCGCCGCATCTTCAGATGGGCGAGCACCAAATTCAGCATGAATCGTTAGTGCACACGCTTTTACGTGCTCAATAACGTGCTCTAGAAGCTGCGCTTGCTCTTCCAGATCATCTTCTTCGTCAATGCCTAGCTTAGCCATCTCTTCTAGATCAGCTAATGCTTCTTTTGTACTGTCAGACGCTTTGTTCAATTGAGCGCCAACCAAGCCTAGACCAGTAATGAAATGGTTAATCCAATCAGACACACCATCAGCCAAGTCAAATAGGCTTGCGCTTGCGTCTTCGTCAGGCAGCAACATAGACAATTCCATACCCGAACCTGTGATTTCACTGGTCGTTACTTTCAGTGTCGCTTCCGCTAGCGTTAATGCGCGATCTGGCCAACCCATGCCTTCATTGGTGTAATCGAAGATCAGTGGTTGCCAGCTTTTATCTGCAAGGCTTAAGCCTCCGCTTAACATACCCGTTAA
Source organism: Vibrio sp. 10N.261.55.F4 (assembly GCF_041470465.1). Taxonomy (NCBI): domain Bacteria; kingdom Pseudomonadati; phylum Pseudomonadota; class Gammaproteobacteria; order Vibrionales; family Vibrionaceae; genus Vibrio; species Vibrio sp. 10N.261.55.F4. The sequence continues at coordinate 3,563 of NZ_JBFRMM010000029.1, forward strand.
TAAACCGTGCATCTCAGCAGGGGTTACGGCTAGACTTGCCGATTGAAGTTCAGTCGCAACCGTTAGGTAGTCAGGTAAAGTAGTTTCGCTCATCAGATAGCTCGCTCAGTTATTCTTTATATCGATAGTATAATCGTACCACTTCACCCCAATTCTGGTAAGCATCGATCCCCAGCAATTGAAGGATGACTGACTACCAATTGTTCAATTTGCTGAATTACTGTGTGCTCAAGCTCTCATTTACAAACAGTCACTCTGAAAAGCTTGAATCTTAATAGCGGTTTACCTATAGTTTCTCCCTCAGAGGAGATTGCTTCCTCATCGGTACTTGCACTTTTTCTTTCTCAAAAAATGGCGAAGGGCAACAGCCTTAAAATAGCGCGTTAAAGAGTTCATCCATCATGAGTAATCAAGCGGTAGACGTTGAAATATTAGGAAAACTGACTCGAGTGAATTGTCCACCAGGGCAAGAAGAGTCATTGATTGCAGCGGCGGCCGATCTTGATAATCGATTGAAAGAGATGGCTGAACGTACTAAGGTAACCAATGAAGTGAAGCTGCTGACTATCGCAGCTCTGAATATTTGCTACGAATTACAAACCAAGAAGTTTGAAGCAAATGATGAACAAAACGCACTGACCGAGCGAATGGAACAGCTCACGACATCACTTTCAGATGTCCTCAGTAAAGTTAAGCACGGACAGCAATAGCGTACACAAAATTTACCCTGGAGTGTTTGTCAGAGGATTCACGTCCCCGAGCCGATAAGCAATCCCTAAGGGTTAGTACTTGAGTGCTATTGAGCATGCTCGGCCCGACCGAGAAGCCTACGGTAATCATTGCTGATCCGCCTTGAACTCGCTGGTTCAAGGGCCATCTATTCTCAACGGCACTTTGGGGTATCCCTTCTTATGAAGACGCTCACACGCAGCGAATTTCGCAAACAGATCCGTATCAAACGCAATGCCTTATCTGGCGACCAACAAACTCAATCCGGTATCGACTTAGTTAAGCAGTGCATGCAGCTTGATGAAATTCAGTCTGCTCAGCATATTGCCCTCTATATCTCTATCGATGGCGAACTCGATACTCAGCCTTTAATCGAATGGTTATGGGCGCAAGGTAAGCAAACTTATTTACCAGTATTGCACCCCTTCTCTACCGGGCACCTGCTGTTTTTACACTACTCGCCAACCACACCGACGGTCTTGAATAAGTACGGTATTGTCGAACCTCAGCTCAATCAAATGCTGGTTAAACCTTGTCAGCAACTCGACCTTATTCTTACGCCCCTTGTCGGCTTTGACTCCCATGGCCATCGTTTAGGTATGGGCGGCGGATATTACGATCGCACCTTGGCAAAGTGGTTCGAGACGGGCGAAGGTGCAGCTCCTATTGGTTTGGCTCATGATTGCCAACATGTTGATACGCTACCGATTGAAGAATGGGACATTCCGTTACCTAAAATCGTGACTCCGAGTAAAACTTGGCAATGGGAAAGCAACCATTAAAGCGCTATAATCGCGCCGCAAACGTTAACCTCGATATAGAAACGTTAACTCAATATCTAAACGTTAACTTCATCATTACGCAAACGATCAATTCAAAGCGCAAGACCTTATTCAGGAGAATGGCATGACTCAAGATGAAATGAAAAAAGCAGCTGGCTGGGCAGCACTTCAATATGTTGAAGAAGGCAGCATTGTAGGTGTAGGTACTGGCTCTACAGTAAATCACTTCATCGACGCACTAGGCACAATGAAAGACAAAATCAAAGGTGCGGTTTCAAGCTCTGTTGCTTCAACGCAGCGACTAGAAGAGCTAGAGATCAAAGTGTATGAGTGTAACGATGTCGCTAAGCTAGACATCTATGTTGATGGCGCAGATGAAATCAACCCAACTCGCGATATGATCAAAGGCGGCGGCGCTGCTTTGACTCGTGAAAAAATCGTAGCGGCTATCTCTGATAAGTTTGTGTGTATTGTTGACGGTACTAAAGCAGTTGATGTGTTGGGTAAATTCCCACTGCCTGTTGAAGTAATCCCAATGGCACGTTCATACGTGGCACGTGAGTTGGTTAAGCTTGGTGGTGACCCAGTTTACCGCGAAGGCTGCACAACCGATAACGGCAACGTGATCCTAGATGTGTACGGCATGGCGATCGAAAACCCGAAACAACTAGAAGATATCATCAATGGTATAGCTGGTGTGGTGACGGTTGGTCTGTTCGCTCACCGTGGTGCTGATGTGGTTATCACCGGCACGCCTGAAGGTGCAAAAATCGAAGAATAAATAATAGAAGATTGAGTTTTTCTGTTACTTCATTACATACGGTGCCCTAGGGCGCCGTTTTTTTTGCTTTATTGCTGTAAAATTATGTCTTATTCCGTAATTTTCTTACCCAAAACATTTTTTTTTTGTTACTTTATTGTTCAGAAGACGCACAGAGAAAACGTTTGTCTCCTAACAAAGTGGTGAATTTGTTCCCCTTTCAGCCATTTTGTAGCACGTGCGCCGCATTTGCCCAACCTTTCCATTTTAAGGACGAGAACAATGGCCAAAGTTTCACTGGAAAAAGAAAAAATTAAAATTCTACTTCTAGAAGGTCTTCACCCTTCTTCTGTAGAAGTACTGCAAGCCGCTGGTTACACAAACATTGAGTACCACAAAGGCTCGCTACCGGAAGATGAACTTCTTGAAGCAGTAAAAGATGCTCATTTCATTGGTATTCGTTCTCGCACTAATATCTCCCAAGAAGTTATTGATGCAGCTGAAAAGCTGGTTGCCGTCGGTTGTTTCTGTATTGGTACTAACCAAGTCAACCTTCAAGCAGCAGCAAAACGCGGTATCCCTGTGTTCAACGCACCGTTCTCAAACACTCGAAGCGTTGCTGAGCTCGTTCTTGGTCAGGTTCTATTGCTACTACGTGGCATTCCAGAAAAGAACGCGCTTGCACACCGTGGCATCTGGAAAAAGAGTGCCGACAACTCTTACGAAGCCCGTGGTAAGCGTTTAGGTATTATTGGCTACGGTCACATCGGTACTCAACTGGGTATTATTGCTGAAAACCTTGGCATGCGTGTTTACTTCTACGACATTGAAAACAAACTGTCTCTGGGTAACGCAACGCAAGTTCATACCATGACGGAATTACTGAACAAGTGTGACGTAATCTCTTTGCATGTACCTGAAACCAACGAAACAAAAGACATGATGGGTAAAGAAGAGTTCGAGCGCATGAAGCCTGGTTCTATCTTTATCAACGCAGCTCGTGGCACGGTAGTCGATATTCCTGCTCTGTGTGGCGCTCTGGAGTCTGGACACCTTGCAGGTGCGGCTATTGATGTTTTCCCAACAGAACCAAAAACCAATGCAGACCCGTTTGAGTCTCCATTAATGCAGTTCGATAACGTGATCCTAACGCCTCACGTGGGTGGTTCAACTCAAGAAGCACAAGAGAACATTGGTGTTGAAGTTGCTGGTAAGCTAGCGAAATACTCTGATAACGGCTCTACGCTATCAAGTGTTAACTTCCCTGAGGTATCACTACCACTGCATACTGGAACGTCTCGTTTATTACACATTCACGAAAACCGCCCAGGCATCCTAACTCAGATCAACACCATCTTCGCTGAGGAAGGGATCAACATCGCGGGTCAATACCTACAGACTGCGGCTGATATGGGTTATGTCGTTATCGATGTAGAAGCCGATCGCTCTGAAGAAGCACTGCTTAAACTGAAAGAGATCGAAGGCACAATCCGTGCTCGTCTTCTTCACTAATCATCACACTCAAAATGCATAAAAAAGGCTCTCATCATGAGAGCCTTTTTAGCATTTGGCCTATCGTAGGTAATTAGGTCGTCATGATCCAAAACCTTCTATAGCACTGTCATTACTCTTCGATCTGGTAGATCACATTCACGCGATCATGAATGGTGATCGTTGAGTCTTCATAAGAGTTCGATTCTGTTCTTGCATCCATCGCCATTGAACGCATGAGTACTGGCTGAGAAGATTGGGCGTTGTAATCCACGCGCCATACATCACCTAACTCGCGCTCAAAACCACTCGCCAATGATTTAGCTTTTGATGTCGCATCTTTAATGGCTTCTAAGCGCGCTTGCTCTTGATACTTAGCTTGGTCGCGAACTTGCAGTTGGATGTTGTCGATCTGATTAATGCCTTCTCCAATCGCAATATCCATGTACTCATTAAGATTAGCTAGCTCAGTCACTTGAACGGTCACATTACGTGAGGCGCGGTAGCCAACCAGTTCCGGTTTGCCATCTTTCGGGTAATGATATTGAGGAGATAAATACAGGTTAGAGCTGTGTACACTCGCCTCATCAACACCAGCTTGATGTAGCTTGTTTAGAAAGCCTGTCACGACTTTATCAACGGTATTTTTAGCCTGTTCAGCAGTCATCGTCGATTCCACGACTCTCACAGAGAATGTCGCCATATCAGGTGTAGCGATCACTTCACCATAGCCTGTCGTTGAAATATGAGGAAAGGATGGAGAGTCAGCCAATGATGGAAAACTCACAGCACTCAACGCCGCAGTAAGAGTAAGAGACGTTGCTAACATCTTTGGTACAAGCTTCATTAGGTATGACCTATGCTAAACAAATGTCCTTTCATCATAGAGCAATTTATCGTTTAGCCAATCCAGAGCACACACTTCTAACAGAACTTTGACGCTGAAAAAACCAACAGTTTACTGAGGTAAGTGATTGTGAGCAAAACTCAATATTGCTTGGGATACCTCTTTTAATACTCCGCTCTCAAGCTGCCAATGGTGCCAATAGATGCGATAAGAGAGCAGAAAGCCAGGGGTAATATCAATCAGAGCACCAGACTCGAGCTCATCGATAATCTGTAATCGGGGGATCAAGCAATAGGCTACACCCGATAATGCCAAGCGCACAAATGCTTCTGAACTGCCGACTGTATGATTGATCACACTGTCTCTCGGGACGTTAAAATGATCATGCAGAAACTTCTTATGCAGATCATCGTATTGATCATAGGAAACCGCAGGTGCTTTGCTTAAGGTGGCGTAGTTTACGCCCTCTGCAAAGTAACGCTGATGAAAGTCAGGGCTAGCCACGCACACATAATCCATCCTACCGAGATAGTCAGCACTGCAGCCAGGAATCGCTTGAGACTCCAAACTGATTGCACCGGCCACCTCGCCACTTTTAATCTTTTCAATGGTTCTCGACTCACCATGAATCGCGAGGTTCAACTCGACTTGGCGAGACTTAATCACATCCGACAAAGCTGGTAGCAACCATGTCGCCAAACTATCAGCGTTGGTGGCTATGGATATCGATAGTGGTTGATTACCCTCTTCATTCATCAACTCAGGCACAAGCTCGTGCTCTAACAAACGAACACGGCGATATAAGCCCAGTAGTTTTTTACCCGCAGGCGTTGGCCTAGGCGGGCTTTCTCTCACCAAGGCTGGCTGAGCCAACCACTTTTCCAGCTGTTTGATGCGTTGAGATACCGCCGACTGGGAGATATATAACTGCTCAGCAGCCCTTTCGAAGCTACGTTGTTTTACTACAGCATCCAGTGCTTCAATCCATTTATAATCCAATCCGCGCATCAATTTGCTTCCTTTTTAAGCTAACTCATCACCACATTAGCAACTCTAATAATGGATTAAAATCATTAATTATACTTATTTAAAGGGTCAGAGTATCTTCGCCATATAGCACGTAAATATCGTTAAATAAGTGGAGGTTAAAATGAGTTTTTGGGTTTTATTACAAGGTTTTGGTCTAGGGGCAAGTATGATTATCCCTATTGGCGCTCAGAATGCGTACGTCCTAAATCAAGGGATAAAACGCAATCATCATTTAACGACAGCAACGATTTGTAGCCTGCTCGATACTCTGTTTATCTCATTAGGCATTTTTGGCGGCGGAGCGATCTTGTCGCAAAATGAATTACTGCTTACCTCAGTGACACTAGGTGGCATCGCTTTTCTGACTGTGTATGGTTTGCTCTCACTACGCAGTGCATTCAAAGTGCGCACCAGTGATGAGTCGAAAGGTGAGATATTAGCGCGTGGCAAGCGCACCGTTATTTTAGGGGCATTGGCAGTAACAGTATTAAACCCACATCTCTATTTGGATACCGTGGTAATTCTTGGATCCATTGGTGGGCAATTTGAAGGCAACGACAGAATTGCATTTGCTATGGGGACTATATTGGCTTCGTTCGTCTGGTTCTATTTTTTGTCATTAGGCGCTGCAAAACTAGGCCCGACGCTATCTAAACCTAAGGTTAAGAAAGGCATTGATATCGCAGTCGCAACCATGATGTTCGCCATAGCAACGGTGCTTACCGATGGACTTATTGAGCAATACTGGTAAATCTATTTAGCTTCATGAAACCAACAAAAAAGGCGGATAACCTAAGTTATCCGCCTTTCCTTATAAAAGCTTATAGTTATAAAAACTAACTAGGAATTAAGCTTCTACTTTATTCATGTGTACATCCATTTGCGGGAATGGAATTTCGATACCCTCGTTATCCAAGCCTTCTTTGATTGCTTGCATCAGGTCGAAATAAACATTCCAGTAGTCAGCAGTGCTAACCCATGGACGAACAACGAAGTTAACTGAAGAATCAGCAAGCGTATGAACACCAACTTGAACGCCAGGTTCTTTCAGTACACGCTCATCAGATTCACAGATCTTAGTCAGTAGCGCTTTTGTCTTCTGAAGATCAGCGTTGTAAGAAACACCAATCATTAGATCAATACGGCGCGTCGCATGACGAGAATAGTTTGTGATTGGGCTGCCGATAACGCTACCGTTAGGTACTACAACCATTTTGTTGTCTGGCGTTGTTAGAACCGTTTGGAAGATTTGAATAGAATCAACTGAACCTGCCACACCACCAATTTCCACATAGTCACCAGACTTAAATGGACGGAATGCAACGATAAGTACACCAGCAGCAAAGTTAGATAGTGAGCCTTGTAGTGCAAGACCAACGGCTAAACCAGCCGCACCAATAACAGCAACTACAGATGCCGTTTGAACACCTAAACGACCAAGTGCAGCAATTAAAACAATCACAAACAACAAGTAACGAACTAAACCATGGACGAACTCCACAACTGCTCGGTCCATTTTCTTCTTCTGAAGAACCTTAGACACGCTATTCGCTACTGCTTTAACAATAAGGTTGCCAATAAATAGAATTATCAGTGCTGAAATGATATTTACGCCATATTGGATAAATAAATCTGAATTATTTGTTAACCACTGCTCTGCTTGAGACAAACCATCCACAAGTGGAGTCTCAATCGCTGTCGAACTATCAGCCATAATGTGCATCCTCTATATAATATGCTATGGGCTAAACTGCCTTAAGCCTCATTTACTCTGCAATATAATAAACAGTGTAATTACCGTTAAGTCATTGTGTTAAAAGTAAATTAAAGCCAAGTCCTTTTTATAAACTGAACCAAGTTCAGTTTTTCGGCACGATATCCTATCTTTGACAGATTGCAAAGTCATATTTATGTAAGCTTTTGAATTATTAAAACTTACCGATAAACACAAATACCGATAACTAAAAGACTACGAAATTTATTCACCGCACGCTAGGTTTTTCACATATTTAGTACAAGTTTTTATCAGATATAAAAAAACCCGCTCAATGAGCGGGTTTTTAAAACTTCAAGAGTACTTAATTCAAAGAATTATAGTACGTCTACAGCGTTAAGGTCAGCAAATGCTTTCTCTAGACGAGCAACCATTGAAGCTTGACCAGCACGTAGCCATACGCGTGGATCGTAGTACTTCTTGTTTGGAGCAGCTTCGCCAGTTGGGTTGCCGATTTGACCTTGTAGGAAATCGAAGTTGTCAGCAGAGTACTGACGGATACCGTCCCAAGTTGCCCACTGTGTATCAGTATCGATGTTCATTTTGATAACACCGTAGCCGATAGACTCTTGGATTTCTGCTTCAGAAGAACCAGAACCACCGTGGAATACGAAGTTTAGAGCGTTAGGTGCGATACCGAACTTCTCTGCACAGTATGCTTGAGAGTCACGTAGGATAGTTGGAGTAAGTACAACGTTACCAGCTTGGTAAACACCGTGTACGTTACCGAAAGATGCAGCGATAGTGAAACGTGGGCTAACAGCCATTAGTTTCTCGTAAGCGTATGCTACGTCTTCTGGAGAAGTGTAAAGCTCAGATGCGTCCATATCAGAGTTATCAACGCCGTCTTCTTCACCACCAGTACAACCAAGTTCGATCTCGATTGTCATGTTCATTTTAGCCATGCGCTCTAGGTACTTAGCACATGTTTCGATGTTCTCTTCTAGAGACTCTTCAGAAAGGTCTAGCATGTGAGAAGAGAATAGAGGCTTACCAGTTTGTGCGAAGAACTCTTCACCAGCGTCTAGTAGACCGTCGATCCATGGAAGAAGTTTCTTAGCAGCGTGGTCAGTGTGCAGGATAACTGGAACACCGTAAGCTTCAGCTACAGCGTGTACGTATTTTGCACCAGCTACAGCGCCAAGAACTTGTGCGCCTTGACCTTCAAGTTTAACGCCTTTACCTGCGAAGAATGCAGCGCCGCCGTTAGAGAACTGAACAACTACTGGAGCTTTAACTTTAGCAGCTGCTTCTAGTACTGCGTTTACAGAGTCAGTACCAACAACGTTTACAGCAGGAAGAGCAAATTTGTTTTCTTTTGCTACTTCAAATACTTTCTGTACGTCATCGCCAGAAATCACACCAGGTTTTACAAAATCGAAGATCTTAGACATGGAAATAGTCCTATTTATTCTATCGTTTTAAGATTAAAAAACTTAAGTTTAAAAACTTGCAATCGTTTGCTCACAACTTATGCCATTCTAGCAAAAAAGTGTGATATGCAGCAAACGTTAAAAGGCGAGATTCACATCTCGCCTTTCTAAATCAATTATGCTTTAGCACGCTCTTCAAGCATTGCTACTGCAGGAAGTACTTTACCTTCAACGAATTCAAGGAAAGCGCCACCGCCAGTAGAGATGTAAGAAACGTCAGCTTTGATACCGAACTTATCGATAGCTGCTAGCGTGTCACCACCACCTGCTACAGAGAAGCCTGCAGACTCAGCGATTGCTTTAGAGATACCAGCTGTACCCGCTTCGAAGTTTTTGAATTCGAATACGCCTACAGGGCCGTTCCAAAGGATTGTTTTCGCGTTGCCGATGATTTCAGCTAGTGCCGCAGTTGAATCTGGACCAAGGTCGAAGATCATGTCGTCGTCTTGAACTTCAGAAACGTGCTTGATTTCAGCTTCTGCGTTTTCGTCGAATGCTTTAGCACATGCAACGTCAGTTGCTACTGGGATAGCACACTCTTTCATTAGCTTTTGAGCCGTTTCAACTAGGTCAGCTTCGTATAGAGACTTACCTACGTTGTGGCCTTCAGCAGCGATGAATGTGTTCGCGATACCACCACCAACAACAAGCTGGTCAGCAATTTTAGAAAGAGATTCTAGAACTGTTAGTTTAGTAGAAACCTTAGAACCACCAACGATAGCCACTAGTGGGCGAGCTGGGTTGTCCATTGCTTTACCAAGCGCTTCAAGCTCAGCAGCTAGAAGAGGGCCAGCACATGCTACAGGAGCGTAAGTACCAACACCGTGTGTAGAAGCTTGAGCACGGTGAGCTGTACCGAATGCATCCATTACGAAAATGTCACATAGTGCAGCGTATTGCTTAGAAAGCGCTTCTTCGTTCTTCTTTTCGCCTTTGTTAAAGCGAACGTTTTCAAGAACAACAAGTTCACCAGCGTTTAGCTCTAGGCCGTTTACGTAATCTTTAGCTAGTTTAACTTCGCAGTCTAGTGCGTCGTTTAGGTAGTTAACTACAGGAGCTAGAGAGAACTCTTCGTTGTATTCGCCTTCAGTAGGACGACCAAGGTGAGAAGTAACCATTACCTTTGCGCCAGCTTCTAGGCAAAGTTTGATAGTTGGTAGAGATGCAAGGATACGTGCATCTGAAGTTACTTTACCGTCTTTTACTGGTACGTTTAGGTCAGCACGGATAAATACGCGTTTACCTGCAAGTTCCAGGTCAGTCATCTTGATCACAGACATGATTTGTCCTCTCAAATTTAAATAAATATAAAGTTTTGGAAACTCAGCAACCCTGCTAAGCCTATAAATTATTCAACTGGTAATTCTTTCACTACCAATAATATGTGGACTCTTAGTATTTATTTCAAGCTAAAAAATAAATAATCCGCACATTTGCTTCTAGGTCTTACTTCTTGCCTTCAGAAGCTTGCATTGCAAGAACCGTATCCAGCATTCGGTTCGCAAAGCCCCATTCATTGTCACACCACACTAGCATTTTAACTAAGTGGCCGTTGCTCACTCGAGTTTGTGAACCATCAACGATTGCGCTATGGGGATCGTGATTAAAGTCGATGGAAACGAGCGGCGCTTCAGTATAGTCAACTATATTGTGTAATGTACACTGGGATGCATTAACAATGGTTTGATTTACGTCATTAACTTTCACATTTGCATTAATTGTGACACTTAAATCCATCGCTGTTACGTTTACCGTCGGCACACGCACAGATATAGCTTCAAATTTGTTGGAAAATTTCGGGAAGATTCTTTCAATACCTTTATGCAACTTGGTATCGACAGGAATGATCGATTGGCTTGCCGCTCGAGTACGACGCAAATCGCTGTGGTACGCATCGATAACTTGTTGATCATTCATTGAAGAGTGAATAGTTGTAATAGTACCGGACTCAATGCCAAAGGCGTCATCAAGAACCTTAATGATAGGAACAATACAGTTAGTGGTGCATGAACCATTGGAAACGATTCGGTGGCCCGCTTCAATGGTATCGTGATTCACACCATAGATAATGGTGTTATCGAGGTCATTGGCACCAGGGTGAGAAAACAGTACCTTTTTTGCCCCAGCAGCAATGTGCGCTAGGCCGTCATCTCGGCAACCATAAACACCGGTGCAGTCGAGAACAATATCCACTTCTAGGTCACGCCAAGGCAACAGCTCAATATCAGCAAGATGTAAGATACGAATGGTATCGAACTCACCTTTATCTTCCGCACCAATGCCGTGATGGACATAGATGTGCTCTTGATCGTTGGAGATTTTCTTGCCGAAGCGGCCGTGACTAGTGTCGTACTGCAATAGATGAGCCATAGCGTCAGGCTGAGCAAGCTCATTAACAGCTACTACTTTGATTTGTTGGCTTTTGCCACTTTCATAGACAGCGCGTAATACATTACGCCCTATTCTTCCAAATCCGTTTATCGCGACTTTTAGCATATTTCCGTACATCTAACCAAAATTTCGTGCAACAGATGATAACTGAATCCTACCCAAAAGGCATTACTTGAATAACCCCGTTTAGTTAGGACAGGTTAATCTGTTGCTTGTAGAGATAAGCCTAGAAGAAACAAATCCCAGATACAAAAAACCGAGCTCAGCGCTCGGTTTTTCCTTCATTTAACTGTTAGCACAGGCCATCAGTCAATGATTAAGCAAGAAGCTCTTTCGCTGTGTTTACTACGTTTTCAGTAGTGAAACCGAACATCTTGAATAGCTCACCTGCTGGTGCAGATTCGCCGAACGTTGTCATACCGATGATCTTGCCACCGAAGCCAACGTATTTGTACCAGAAGTCAGCGATGCCAGCTTCTACTGCGATACGCGCTGTAACATCAGATGGAAGTACAGACTCACGGTATTCAGCGTCTTGCTTGTCGAATGCGTCAGTTGCAGGCATAGATACTACGCGTACAGCTTTACCTTCAGCGGTTAGTTGTGCAGCAGCTTCAACTGCAAGCTCAACTTCAGAACCAGTTGCAATGATGATTAGCTCTGGCTTGCCTTCACAATCTTTCAGGATGTAACCACCCTTAGCGATGTTAGCAACTTGCTCAGCATTACGATCTTGTTGTGCAAGGTTTTGACGAGAGAAGATTAGAGATGAAGGACCATCTTTACGCTCAATAGCCAGTTTCCAAGCCACTGCAGATTCAACTTGGTCACATGGACGCCATGTGCTCATGTTTGGAGTCAGACGTAGAGAAGCGATCTGCTCAACCGGTTGGTGAGTAGGGCCATCTTCGCCTAAGCCGATAGAATCGTGCGTGTAAACTTGGATGTTCTGAACTTTCATCAGAGCAGCCATACGCATTGCGTTACGCGCGTATTCCATGAACATTAGGAACGTTGCGCCGTATGGCACGAAACCACCGTGCAGAGCGATACCGTTCATGATAGCCGTCATACCGAATTCACGTACACCGTAATGGATGTAGTTACCAGAAAAGTCAGTTGCTTCAAGAGACTTAGAACCAGACCACATAGTCAGGTTAGAAGGCGCAAGGTCAGCAGAGCCGCCCATGAATTCTGGAAGCATTTGACCAAACGCTTCTAGTGCGTTTTGAGATGCTTTACGTGAAGCGATGTTTGCTGGGTTAGCTTGAAGATCAGCAATGATTGCGTTTGCTTTCTCTTCCCACTCAGCGGGTAGCTCGCCGTTAGTACGACGTTTGAATTCAGCTGCTAGCTCTGGGTAAGCCGCTGCGTATGCGTCAAACTTCGCGTTCCACGCTGCTTCTTTCGCTGCGCCTGCTTCTTTCGCATTCCACTCAGCTGCGATATCTGCTGGGATTTCGAAAGGACCGTGTTCCCAACCCAATGCTGCTTTAGTTGCTGTGATTTCATCAGCGCCTAGTGGAGCACCGTGACAGTCATGCGTACCCGCTTTGTTTGGAGAACCAAAACCGATGATAGTTTTAGTACAGATAAGCGTTGGACGAGGATCCGCTTTAGCCGCTTCAATCGCTGCGTTGATAGCATCAGAGTCGTGACCATCTACTGCTGGGATTACGTGCCAACCGTATGCTTCAAAACGCTTAGGTGTATCGTCAGAGAACCAACCTTCAACTTCACCATCGATAGAGATGCCGTTGTCATCCCAGAAAGCAACCAGCTTACCAAGACCTAGCGTACCTGCTAGAGAACATGCTTCGTGAGAGATACCTTCCATCAGACAGCCATCACCCATGAATGCATAAGTGTAGTGGTCTACGATGTCGTGGCCTTCTTTGTTGAACTGTGCCGCCAGTGCTTTCTCAGCCATTGCCATACCAACAGCGTTAGTGATGCCTTGACCTAGAGGACCAGTCGTTGTTTCGATACCAGGAGCGTAACCGTACTCAGGGTGACCTGGAGTCTTAGAGTGCAGTTGACGGAAGTTTTTAAGATCTTCAATTGAAAGCTCGTAACCTGCTAGGTGAAGCAGAGAGTAAATCAGCATTGAGCCGTGGCCGTTAGACAGGATAAAACGGTCGCGGTCAGCCCATTCTGGGTTTGCTGGGTTGTGGTTCAAGTGGCCACGCCAAAGAACCTCAGCGATGTCAGCCATGCCCATAGGTGCGCCTGGGTGGCCTGAATTTGCTTGTTGAACACCGTCCATGCTAAGTGCGCGGATTGCATTGGCTAGATCTTTACGAGAAGGCATGTCTGCTCCTGGATACATAAGCGATTTAAAAAAGAGATAATTGCTAAAGTTTTCATTTTTATTAGCGCGGGTATTCTCTCAAACGACTATTGCGACTGCAAACGTTTTACTGGCATTTTAACGGTCATTTTTCGCAATTTTCGAACATTTACATCACTTGGCAGTGGCTTATCTCGATCGATACGCAAACGATTAGTTATGACATATCATAAAAAAGAGCTTGTAATTCGACCGCTGGAATTTAGAATAGCCGTCTAGATGTAGAAACACCTACAAAATATACTGTATTTAATGGCGGCGCTTCCTAGCTTGCGACGCCATAAACTATTTACACCAAAAACTAAAAGTGGAGCTCTCATGGCTAAGCACCTATTCACTTCTGAATCTGTTTCAGAAGGCCATCCAGATAAAATTGCAGACCAAATCTCTGATGCTGTTCTTGATGCCATCTTGGAACAAGATCCAAAAGCACGTGTTGCTTGTGAGACTTACGTTAAAACCGGCATGGTTATGGTTGGCGGTGAAGTAACAACGTCTGCATGGGTTGATATCGAAGAAATCACTCGTGAAACAGTACGTGAAATTGGTTACGTTCATTCTGACATGGGCTTTGACGCTGACTCTTGTGCTGTTTTAAACACAATTGGTAAGCAGTCTCCAGACATCAACCAAGGTGTTGATAAAGAAGACCCTAAAGAGCAAGGCGCAGGCGACCAAGGCATCATGTTTGGTTACGCGACTAACGAAACTCCTATCCTAATGCCAGCTCCAATTACTTACTCTCACCTTCTTGTTAAGAAGCAAGCTGAAGTACGTAAGAGCGGTAAGCTTGACTTCCTTCGCCCAGATGCGAAATCTCAAGTTACTTTCCAATACGACCAAGGTAAGATCGTTGGTATCGATGCTGTTGTTCTTTCTACTCAACACTGTGATTCAGTAACAACGCCTGACCTACGCGAAGCAGTAATGGAAGAAATCATCAAGCCAGTACTTCCTGCTGAGTGGATCAACAAAGATACTAACTTCTTCATCAACCCAACAGGCCGTTTCGTAATCGGTGGCCCAATGGGTGACTGTGGTTTAACTGGTCGTAAGATCATCGTTGATACCTACGGCGGCGCAGCTCGTCACGGTGGCGGTGCATTCTCAGGTAAAGATCCATCAAAAGTTGACCGTTCTGCAGCTTACGCAGCACGTTACGTTGCGAAAAACATCGTTGCTGCTGGTATGGCTGACCGTTGTGAGATTCAACTGTCTTACGCTATCGGTGTTGCTGATCCAACATCTATCATGGTTGAAACGTTCGGTACTGAGAAAGTAGCACACGAAATCATCATTGAAGCTGTTCGTCAAAACTTCGACCTACGTCCATACGGCCTTCAAGAGATGCTGAACCTTCTTCAGCCTATCTACAAGCAAACTGCTGCATACGGTCACTTCGGTCGTGAAGAGTTCCCTTGGGAAGCGACTGACAAAGCAGCAATCCTTGCGGACTTCGCTGACCTAAAATAATTTAGCCACTGCGATGTGTTCCTTTAAAGCCCTTACTGCTTAGTAAGGGCTTTATTTTTATGTACTTACCGAACTTTCACTCACAATACCCTTCCCTAACGCCCTTCTTTACCGTTAACCACTTAGTATAAAAAGCCGCTGATAATTTGTGTTTTCTAGCACTACTGACAATAGTTAAGGTAACTCCTAGGCGATCAAGCTCACATTTAACTTAAATTAATTCAGTCTGATAACGCTCGTTAAATGCACGCTAGAACAATAACTGGGATGACAAAGAGCAATTTAGCTCAACACCATAACTCTCACACAAGCCACATCGATGAGCCTTATGGAATTATAACTAGGACGTTATTTAACTAGGGGGATCTATGCCTCGTACCGCGCACCCATCCGAACTGAACGATAAAAAACACAAGGTCAGCGATAAGGATTACGCTCGCACCATTCCTTGCAACCAAATCAGTATTTCCGCACCCTTTCATTGGTTGTCGCTTGCTCTGCATGACTTAGTAAGAATGCCATTAATCAGCGCATTTTACGGATTGTGCTTTATGGGAGCGGCAATTGCGATTGTTCAACTTGTCCAATGGCAAGGAACACACTTAGTCGTGATGCCAAGCCTGATCGTGTACATGCTGATAGGGCCGTTTCTTGCCCTAGGCTTGTATGACGCAGCTTGGGAAAGAGAAAAAGGCCATAACGCCAGCCTACTGCACTCAATGAAAGCCATCACTCGCAACTCGACCCACCAATGGGCCTTTGCGATTGTGTTGATGGTTGCGATGATATTCTGGATGCGTATCGCTGCGTTATTGCACGCGCTCTACCCTTCAGTGCAAGGCGCACCATTGGCTGAGTTCGCTCCCTTCTTAATTACGGGTTCTGTGATTGGTTTTGTCATCGCAAGCCTCATATTTAGCATCTCAGCATTTTCAATTCCGTTAATGATGGAGAGACGCGTTGATGTGATGAGTGCAATTTTCACTAGCTTTAATGCCGTGAAATCGAACATTCCTGCAATGGTGGTTTGGGCAAGTATTATTTGTGCCGGTATTCTGGTGGGTTTTGCCACCTACGGCATCGGAATGATCGTCACCATGCCGCTACTTGGTTATGGTACATGGCACGCTTATCACGAGATCATTAAGAAAAAACATCACGTGTAAAGCATCGCTAGATCAAAAAGCAATGTTATGATGAGGCCTTGGCTTAAACGCTGAGGTCTTTTATTTGGAGTTAACAACGTTTGTCTTACACCCCGCAACAACATCGAGCAAATAAGAAATTGGCCGAGTGCCTAGCTATCGCAAATCAACATTTCTCTCGTGAATTTCCACACCCAACTATCACCTTCAAGTTAAGAGGTAAAGCAGCGGGAAAGGCCTACCTTCAGCTCAACGAAATTAAGCTCAACCACGTACTATTTTCTGAAAATGAAGACGCCTTCATCAACGAAGTTGTGCCCCATGAGCTCGCACACCTAATCACGCATCAGGTTTTCGGACGTGTTAGGCCTCACGGAAACGAGTGGAAATACGTGATGGAAAAGGTATTCAACGTTCCAGCCAAAACAACTCACAGCTTTGAAATCGCGTCAGTTCAAGGGAAAACCTTTGAATATCGATGTGAGTGCACCACTTACCCATTATCAATCAGACGACACAACAAAGTACTTCGGAATCAATCGACCTACCGATGCCAATTGTGCCAGCAAACCTTAGCTTTCACGGGAACTCAACTAAGCTAGTGACAGGTTGATTTACTCGGTAGAACAAATCTAATAGAGAGATCTAACATTTGAGTGCTAGACTGATGTTTATCATACTTTTATCAGTCTTTTTCTATGCAAAAACTCACCTTCAAAGCATTTGGCCTACCTGTATCTTTTTACTTAACAATAGTATTTGGCCTACTGGTAACCCAAAGCGTTCTCGCCGCACCACCGAGCTCATTTTCCAAAGCAAAAAGAGAAGCGGTGAAGATTTACCTCGACCATCCGACTTCATTTTATTGCGGCTGTGACATTACTTGGAAGGACAAAAAGAAAGGCATTCCCGACCTTGATGGCTGTGGCTATCAAGTCCGAAAACAACAAAAGCGGGCGAGTCGAATTGAGTGGGAACACGTGGTTCCAGCTTGGCAATTTGGCCACCAGCGTCAGTGTTGGCAAGATGGTGGGCGCAAGAACTGCACTCGCAATGACAAAATATTCAAATCCATGGAAGCCGACCTTCACAACCTAACTCCGGCCATTGGCGAGGTTAACGGTGATCGCTCCAACTACAACTTCAGTCAGTGGAATGGCATGGATGGTGTGAGCTATGGTCAGTGTGAAATGCAGGTCAACTTCAAGCAGCGTAAAGTTATGCCGCCAGACAGAGCAAAAGGCTCTATCGCGCGTACTTACCTTTACATGAGCCAAGAGTATGGTTTCAAACTATCTAAGCAACAAACCAACCTAATGATGGCGTGGAACAAGCAATTTCCTGTCGACAAGTGGGAATGTACTCGTGATGAGCGAATCTATGCCATCCAAGGTAATCACAACCCATTTGTTTACCCTGCTTGTAAATAACGTCGCTCGTACAATCAACATTCCTAACTATCTCAAACAAGAGTTTCAGAATTGCCCCTGAAACTCTTGCTCTACCCTTGTTTTTTCAACTAAAAGCATCCATGTTAGGCAGAGACAAAATACCCAAATGAACATATTTATAGGTTTACCAGCATGAGAATCCCTCGTATTCATCACCCAGAACGCATTCATCAGTTAGGTTCACTCGCTTTAGGCGAAGATGCCGCGGGTCATGTTGGTCGTGTCCTTCGCATGAAAGAAGACCAAGAAGTCCTTCTATTTGATGGCAGTGGCGCTGAATTCCCTGCGACGATAGCCGAAGTATCAAAGAAAAATGTCACCGTTAATGTTTCTGAACGCATCGAACGCAGCAGCGAATCTCCGTTAGACTTACATTTAGGCCAAGTGATTTCACGTGGCGACAAAATGGAGTTCACGATTCAGAAATCGGTTGAGCTTGGTGTGAACACCATTACCCCTTTAATTTCAGAGCGCTGTGGCGTTAAGCTTGATACAAAACGCTTCGAGAAAAAACTCGCACAGTGGCAAAAGATTACTATCGCGGCGTGTGAACAGTGTGGCCGCAATACGGTTCCAGTCATTCGCCCTATCATGCAACTTGAAGAGTGGTGTAGCGAACCGAGTGAAGCATTAAAGCTGAACTTACATCCTCGTGCAAAATACTCAATTAATACCCTTCCAGAACCTATCAGTAAGGTACGCCTATTGATCGGCCCTGAAGGTGGCTTGTCGGCTGAAGAAATCGGCATGACAGAACAATACAAATTTGAAGAGACGCTACTCGGCCCACGTGTACTTCGTACCGAAACAGCAGCTCTAACCGCAATTACTGCCTTACAAGTCCGTTTTGGCGATCTAGGCTAGGAGAAAAAAATGATCAAACTTGGCATCGTAATGGATCCAATTTCATCCATTAACATCAAAAAAGACTCTAGCTTTGCCATGATGCTTGAAGCTCAGCGTCGTGGTTACGAAATCCATTACATGGAAATGGATGATCTACATTTAGATCAAGGCGTAGCCATTGCTGACACTAAGGTTGTTGAACTAAAAGAAGATCCAAACGGTTGGTACGAGTTCAAATCAGAACAGACTATCGCGCTATCCGATTTAGATGCGGTACTAATGCGTAAAGATCCTCCGTTTGATACTGAGTACATCTACGCAACTTACATTCTTGAGCGTGCTGAAGAGAACGGCGCACTGATCGTCAACAAACCACAAAGCCTACGTGACTGTAACGAGAAGTTGTTCACGGCATGGTTCCCTGAACTGACACCGACCACCATCGTGACTCGTAAAGCTGAAAAAATTAAAGCGTTCCGAGAAGAACACGGCGACGTGATTCTAAAACCACTTGATGGCATGGGCGGCGCGTCTATCTTCCGTGTGAAAGAAGGCGATCCAAACGTATCAGTTATTATTGAAACCTTGACCAACCACGGTCAGAACTACGCAATGGCACAAACTTTTGTTCCAGACATCAGCAATGGTGATAAGCGTATTCTTGTGGTTGACGGTGAGCCAATGCCTTACTGTCTAGCGCGTATTCCTGCAAAAGGGGAAACTCGAGGTAACCTTGCTGCTGGCGGTACAGGTGAAGCTCGTCCTCTAAGTGAAACAGACTGGGCTATCGCAAGAGCAGTTGCTCCAGCACTGAAAGAGAAAGGCTTAATCTTTGTTGGGCTTGATGTTATCGGCGACAAGCTGACTGAAATTAACGTGACTAGCCCTACTTGTATCCGTGAAATTGAAGCCGCTTTTGATATTTCAGTTACAGGTAAATTAATGGATGCAATTGAGCGTCGCGTTAACGCTAAATAGCCTAAACTAAAGAAAGCCTTAGCTATTCGAAAACACAGAAATATCTAGGCAAAGAACAATGAGCGGCTTTACGCCGCTCTTTTTCCTTTACTGGGAACACACTGGCAGGAGGCTCTATGAATTTAACGAACCACTTTCTGGTTGCTATGCCCGGAATGAAAGACCCATACTTTCAAAATTCGGTGATTTACCTTTGTGAGCACAATGACGAAGGCGCGATGGGTTTGATGATCAACGCCCCTATTGATGTCACTGTCGGTAGCATGCTTAAGCAAGTTGAGGTTGATTCTGATCAGCCAAAACCCAACCAAGCAAGTCTTGATAAGCCTGTATTGAATGGTGGACCGGTCGCAGAAGACCGTGGATTTATTTTGCACAAACCTAAAGGCAGCTATCAATCCAGCATCAACATGACAGATCAAATCTCGGTGACGACTTCAAAAGATATCTTGATGGTGTTGGGCACAGAAGATGAGCCGATGAATTATTTAGTCGCACTTGGGTATGCAGGATGGGAACCGGGACAACTGGAAACCGAACTGACCGAGAACTCATGGTTAACCGTTGAAGCCGATCCGAAGGTCATCTTCGATACACCGATTTCTGACCGCTGGAAAGTCGCCGTGCAGATGTTAGGAATAAATGCGGCTCAGCTTTCAGCAGACGCTGGCCACGCCTAGTTCAAATCAGCTAAATAAAATAAACAGACACTCTCAAACACAGATAAATTTGGAAACCCCATGTCACGAACAATTATGGCATTTGACTACGGTACAAAAAGTATCGGCAGTGCGATAGGACAAGAAATCACGGGCACCGCAAGCCCTCTAAAAGCTTTTAAAGCCAAAGATGGCATCCCAAATTGGGACGATATCGAAAAACAAATTAAGGAGTGGCAGCCGAACCTGATTGTAGTCGGCCTTCCTACCGACCTTCATGGTAAAGACTTAGCAACCATTACACCTAGAGCGAAGAAGTTCGCTAACCGCCTTAAAGGACGATTTGGTGTCGATGTTGAACTACATGATGAAAGACTCTCGACCACAGAAGCAAGAGCCGACCTTTTTGAAATGGGCGGCTATAAAGCGCTAAGCAAAGGCAATGTCGATAACCAGTCTGCAGTCGTCATTTTAGAGAGCTGGTTTGAAGCACAATATTCATAACGAAAATTAAGAGCTCAAAGATTAAACTCCTTTGTGATCCTATAATGATATTACGACGTAATGTCGAAGCAATTCATTATTAGGTAAGTGGGAGTTCACATGAAAATTTTTCTAGCAATCTTCGTAGCTCTAGCAATATCAGCATGCAGTTCGACAAGCTCCAATAATGCAGGTTATATGAATCATACTTCGACTGACGCAGACGTAATCAGCGAGCCTAAGAACAAGAAGCGTTGATAATACAGACGCAGTCGAACGATGAATATGATGAACGCCTGATTTTAACCTAGAATCAAATCAGGCGTTTTTTATCACCCCATATCTATCTTCACACCAGCCAACGCCCCAGTTCCGTAGTCGTCATCACCACGTCTAGTTTTGAGCATTAAGCGCAAGTCATTAGCAGAATCGGCACTGTGGAACGCATCCTCTTCGCTGATCTTGCCTGCTATCACTAAATCATACAAAGCTTGGTCAAAGGTCTGCATACCTATCTCTTTCGATTTAGCCATGGTTGCTTTCAGTTCGTGTAGTTCACCACGACGAATCAAGTCAGAAACACGAGGGCTATTCAGCAGAATCTCGAATACACCATGACGCCCGCTGCCATTCTTGTCGCGAATGAGTTGCTGAGCGACGACACCACGCAGGTTCATCGATAGGTCAAACAAGAACTGTTCTTTCTGCTCTTTCGGCACCAAATGAAGAATACGCTCTAGCGCTTGGTTAGCGTTATTGGCGTGCAAGGTTGCCATACACAAGTGACCCGTTTCAGCAAAGGTCATCGCGTATTCCATGGTCTCACGGCTACGGATTTCGCCAATCAAGATCATGTCTGGTGCTTGGCGTAGCGAGTTCTTAAGCGCGACTTCGTAACTCTCGGTGTCGAGCCCGACCTCACGCTGCGTCACGATGCACTTTTTATGTTCGTGCACAAATTCAATAGGGTCTTCAACCGTCAAGATATGTCCCGAGCGATTGGTGTTGCGATAGCCTGTCATTGCAGCCATTGAGGTCGATTTACCAGAGCCTGTCGCACCAACCACCAGCACAAGTCCGCGCTTAGCTATTGATAGGTCCTGTAGTACATCAGGAAGCTTTAGTTGCTCAAAGGTTGGGATGTTAGTCTCGATACGTCGAATGACCGCTCCAGGTAGCTCTCGCTGAAAGAATGCACTGACACGAAAACGACCAAAGTCACGCACAATCGCAAAATTAGCCTCACGCGTTTGCTGATATTCATCACGTCGGTCTTGTTCCATCATCGCATCAAGTAATTGAGCAACTTGAGCCGCATTCAGCTTCTCTCCTTGGGGGCGTAATTCACCATCCACACGAAAAAGGATTGGCGCATCAACCGTGATATAAAGATCCGATGCCTTTTGAGAAAGCATTCCCTCAAGGATTTGATTCAATTCCATTGTGTCCACCTTGATTAAAACATTGAGGTTTCAATTTCGATCTTTTTCTCGACCTCTTCCGAATCAACCAAGCCCTGCGCCATCAGCTGCTTCGCATTTTGTTCCATGGTCTGCATGCCGTGCGCTGCGCCCGTTTGAATGATCGAGTACATCTGAGCGACCTTATCTTCACGAATCAAGTTTCTGATCGCCGGTGTTGCCATCATGATTTCATGACACGCCACACGACCACCACCAACACGCTTTAGCAGCTTCTGGGCTATCACCGAGCGCAGTGATTCAGACAACATCGAACGAACCATATCTTTATCGCTACCTGGGAACACATCGATAATACGGTCGATCGTTTTAGCCGCAGAACTGGTGTGCAGAGTACCAAAGACCAAGTGACCCGTTTCTGCTGCGGTTAACGCTAAGCTAATCGTCTCTTGGTCACGAAGTTCACCAACCAGAATCACGTCTGGGTCTTCACGTAAGGCACTGCGCAGTGCCGCTTTAAAACTGTGAGTATCACGGTGAACTTCACGCTGGTTGACTAGGCATTTATTATTGGTGTGAACGAATTCAATCGGGTCTTCAATCGTCAGAATATGCTTATTGTGGTTGCGATTTACGTAATCAACCATCGCCGCAAGAGTCGTTGATTTACCAGAGCCAGTTGGACCAGTGACGAGCACTAACCCTTTTTCGTAGTTAGCAATCCTTTCGAAGATCTCAGGTGCACCTAACTGATCTAAAGTCGGGATTTCGACAGGGATAGTTCGAAAGACAGCTGAGCAGCCACGGGCTTGGTTAAACGCATTAACACGAAAGCGACCAACATTGGGTAATTCAAAAGAGAAGTCGACTTCCAGTTTTTCTTCAAACTCGCCGCGTTGTGAATCGCTCATGATCTCAAAAACCAAACGATGCACATCAGCATGACTCAAAGCTGGGATTCCAAGCTTCCTTACTTCACCATCTATACGTACCATTGGAGATACACCCGCAGAAAGATGTAGATCTGACGCGTTATGCTTTACACTAAAATCTAGTAACTCAGTGATATCCATTTATTTTCCCTTAAGTAAAGTCAGCTATGAGTAGTATTCAACAAAATATCGAACAAATCACCTCACAGATTCGTAGTGCTGAGCAAAAGTGCGGACGAGCTCCAGAGTCCGTGCAACTTTTAGCCGTCAGCAAAACTAAACCTATTGATGCGATTCTAGAAGCCGCACTCGGAGGCCAAGTTGCCTTTGGTGAAAACTATGTTCAAGAAGGTGTAGATAAAGTAAAACACTTTTCAGAACAACATTCTAACCTAAATTTAGAGTGGCATTTTATTGGTCCAATTCAATCCAATAAAACCCGCCCAATCGCGGAAAGCTTTCAATGGGTGCATTCCGTCGATCGCGATAAGATCGCACAAAGGCTTAATGATCAACGACCAAGCGAACTTCCACCTTTGCAAGTGTTGATTCAGGTAAACACCAGTGGTGAAGAGTCCAAATCTGGAACCTCAGAAGAGACAGTTTTTGCACTCGCGGAGTTGATTTCATCGCTCCCCAACCTCACCTTAAGAGGATTGATGTCGATTCCTGCAAACGTATCTGACTATCAATCTCAGCTTAATGCATTTTCTCAACTGGCAGAGCTTAAAGACAAGCTAGCCGCGAAGTATTCAGACATTGATACCCTTTCGATGGGGATGAGTGGTGATATGGATGCAGCAGTTGAGGCTGGCAGCACCATGGTTCGTATTGGAACAGCTATTTTCGGCGCTCGTGATTACGCGAAATAGCCGTAGTAAGTAACGACAAGTACAAGTATTGATACCGCTTCGCCTTATCCGCGCAGCGACACGCTCAGGATTTTATATATGGTACATAAGAACATCGCCTTTATTGGGGCGGGAAACATGGTTCGCTCAATTGTAGCTGGCTTAGTTGCTAGTGGTTACCCAGCGCAAAAGATTACTGCGACAGCACCTTCAGAAACCAGAAGGCTGCCGTTAGAACAAGAATACGGCATCAATACCACCAGCGATAATATTGCAGCAGCAGAGCAAGCAGACGTTGTTGTGTTATCCGTGAAGCCACAAATGATGGCTGATGTATGTAAACCCTTACAAGATATCGACTTCAGCAACAAACTGGTTATCTCAATTGCCGCGGGTATTAATGCGAATCGACTTAATGAGATGTTAAACTGCCAACTGAACCTTGTTCGTGTGATGCCAAACACGCCATCACTGCTTGGTAAAGGGATGAGTGGTCTTTATGCCGATGCAACTGTCAGCCAAGATGATAAAGACTTTGCTTCTCAGCTGATGCAAGCTGTTGGTGAAGTAAGTTGGGTTGAACAAGAGTCTGGAATCAACAACATCATTGCGGCGGCGGGTAGCGCTCCGGCTTACTTCTTCCTGTTTATGGAAGCGATGCAAGCTGAAGCAATCAAGCAAGGTTTTGACCAAGAAACCGCTCGTAAGCTAGTGCAGCAGTCTGCATTAGGCGCGGCAGAGATGGTGGTAGCGAATCCAAATACTGAATTATCGACACTGCGTGAACAAGTGACATCCAAAGGCGGCACGACCGCAGAAGCACTACGCACGTTTAACGAACATCAACTATCAGACATCGTAGCAAAAGCCATGCAAGCGGCGGTTGCTCGAGCTGAAGAGATGGAAAAACTGTTTTAGTACCAATCAAGGTAAACAAGCATTTTGCCGCTCTGGTTATATCTAAGCGACAAGTAAATCCGAAAAAGGAAACAATATGAACTCGATGAGCTTTCTGATCTCGACCGTTTTTGATCTTTACATCATGGTTGTGATCTTGCGTATCTGGCTACAAGCATCACGTGCAGATTTCTACAACCCATTCTCACAATTCATCGTAAAAGCGACACAACCGGTTGTTGCCCCACTACGCCGAGTTATTCCATCAATCGGCAGCCTTGATCTAGCGACCGTTGTTTTCGCTTATGTGCTGTGTGTACTTAAGTTCGTTGCTCTAAACCTGATTATCTCTGGCGGCGCTGCCGTTTTCGATATTAGCTTCCTTATCTTTGGTGCACTGTCTCTGCTCAAAGCGACTGGTGGTTTGATCTTCTGGGTTCTACTTATCCGTGCAATCCTAAGCTGGGTAAGCCAAGGTCGTAGTCCAATCGAGTACGTATTCCATCAACTGACTGAACCAATGCTAGTGCCTATCCGCCGTATCCTTCCGGACATGGGTGGTTTCGACCTAAGCGTACTGGTTCTGTTCATTGTTCTGCAATTTGCGAACTTCCTAATGGGCGACATGATTGGCCCTATTTGGTATCAGCTATAATTCAAGTACAAACATCAGGTACTTTGACGATGCCAAAAGCGGTTTGGGCCGAGGAAGACGATATTCTTCTTAGGCTCTATATCCAACCCAAAGCAAGCCGAGACAAAATTGTCGGCTTGCACGGTCAGGAACTGAAAATTGCCATTACTGCACCACCGGTTGATGGCAAAGCCAATGCCCATTTAGCGAAATACCTTGCGAAACAGTTTAAGGTCGCAAAAGGGCAAATTAAGATAGAAAAGGGAGAGCTCGGTAGGCACAAGCAAGTTCGAATATGCTCGCCAAGCCAAATCCCAACTGAAGTCAAAGCCATCCTATGATGGCTTTTTGCTATTTATTGGAGTCATTATGCGTTTATGGATAACAGCACTACTCACCGCTCTTGTTGCCTTACCAAGCTCAGCAGGGCAATTTAAGAACATTAAGGATGTCGAGGTTCATTACTCGGCTTTTAATTCCACGTTCTTAACTTCGCAAGTCGCTAAGCAATACAAACTTAAGCGAAATGGATACTCAGCAATCCTCAACATCAGCGTGTTAGACAAGGCTTCTCTAGGCAAGCCTGCGACAACGGCTAAAATTACGGGAACAGCGAAGAACCTCGTTGGAAACACCCGTACTTTGAAGTTTCGAGAAATCAAAGAAGGCGATGCGATTTATTACCTTGCTGAGTTCCCCGTAACTCACGAAGAAAACATCACCTTCGACATCGATGTGAACGCAGGCCTAAAAGGCACTGGTCCACTGCGTTTCACACAGAAATTCTATATAGAAGAGTAAGCTCAAACCTTACTTTTCATTTATTAACTTATTTAGAGCTACATTCCCATGAGTAAGATTGTTTTAGCAACAGGCAACCAAGGTAAAGTTCGCGAGATGGCAGATATTCTGTCTGAGTTTGGTTTTGACGTTGTCGCGCAAAGTGAATTTAACGTTTCAGAAGTCGCTGAAACAGGAACGACTTTCATTGAAAATGCCATCATCAAAGCTCGCCACGCAGCGAAAGAAACAGGGCTGCCAGCCATTGCTGACGACTCAGGTTTAGAGGTTGATTACTTAAATGGTGCGCCAGGTATCTATTCAGCGCGTTACTCAGGTGAAGGGGCAACCGATAAGCAGAACATCAAAAAACTATTAGATGCGATGCAAGGTGTGGAAACTGAAAAGCGTACTGCGCGTTTCCACTGTGTGTTGGTGCTAATGCGTCACGAGAATGATCCAACACCTCTAGTGTGTCACGGTAAATGGGAAGGTCGTATTCTTACTGAAGAACACGGTGAGAATGGCTTTGGCTACGATCCTGTGTTCTTTGTACCAGAAGATAACTGCGCCTCAGCAGAGCTTGAATCTTCGCGTAAGAAGCAACTATCACACCGTGGTAAAGCGCTTGCGTCACTATTCAAGACTCTCAAGGAGCAAGCTCTGTAATGCACAATGCAGCGCTAATACCACCCGCACTTAGCCTCTATGTACACATCCCATGGTGTGTACAAAAGTGTCCGTATTGTGATTTTAACTCTCACGCTCTGAAAGCCGAGATCCCTGAAAAAGAGTACATCGATGCACTGCTTGAAGATCTCGATACTGATATCGAAAAATATCAGCTCAATGGTATGCCTCGCCCACTGCATTCGATCTTTATTGGTGGCGGTACCCCAAGCCTGTTTTCTCCTGAAGGAATTGGCCGATTGTTACAAGGCATTGAACAGCGCATCCCGTTCAAACCTGAAATAGAAATCACCATGGAAGCCAACCCGGGAACTATCGAAGCTGAGCGTTTTGCAGGTTACCAAAAGGCAGGCATTACTCGAATCTCGGTGGGTGTGCAAAGTTTTGAGCAAGAGAAACTGGAAAGACTTGGGCGTATTCATGGTCAAGATGAAGCGGTAAATGCTGCTCATTTAGCGCATAAGATTGGATTGAATAGTTTCAATTTAGACTTAATGCACGGCTTACCCGAACAGAGTATTGAACAAGCGTTGGCTGATTTGGATAAAGCGATAGAACTCGACCCTCCGCACTTATCTTGGTATCAGCTAACAATAGAACCTAACACCATGTTCTATTACAAAACACCAACGCTGCCTGATGATGATGACCTTTGGGATATCTTCGACCTAGGCCATAAGAAGCTCGCAGACGCAGGGTATGTGCAGTACGAAATTTCAGGCTACAGCAAGCCGGGATATCAGTGCCAACATAACCTCAACTACTGGCGCTTTGGTGACTATCTAGGTATTGGCTGTGGCTCTCATGGCAAGCTGAGCTTTACAGATGGACGCATTGTTCGTACCACTAAGGTTAAGCACCCTAGAGGCTATCTAGCTGCGTACCAAAACATGGTAAAACCTTATCTATCAGATGAATTTGAAGTGCCGAATGAAGACCGCCCTTTTGAATTTTTCATGAACCGCTTTAGGTTAATGGAAGCATGTCCAAAGCAGGATTTCATTGATACGACAGGGCTTGGTTTTGACTCGATTCAAAAAACGATTGAATGGGCAAAAGAGCTAGGCTACTTGAAGGAAACCGACACTCACTGGCAGATCACTGAAAAAGGAAAGCTGTTTCTCAATGATCTGTTAGAAGCCTTTATGGCAGAAGAAGACGAGTAGTTCGAGATTCGAGAAGCATTGCGTAAGGGTTGGCTTTAGGGTCAACCCTTTTTGTTTTATAGCCCTCTCTCGGAGCGAAGCGTTCTATAGGACAACGTCCGTGCTCGAATCTTTCTCTTAGAAAATAGAACGACCAATTCGCTCTGAAAGCAACTCTAGAGCCTTAGTACCTGCGAGCGAGTTGCCAGAAGGATCAAGCTCTGGAGACCACACCGCAATCGTCATTTCGCCAGGAACGATAGCAATAATACCGCCACCAACGCCCGATTTTCCTGGCATACCAACACGGTAGGCAAACTCACCAGCCCCATCGTACAAGCCACACGTCGCAAGCAAAGCATTCAACCGCTTGGTTTGAACTGGCGTGATGATCTCTTTCTTGGTTTGAACCGACACGCCTTTGTTTGCTAAATAGCTAAAGGTTTTTGCCAAATCCACACACGTCATTTTAAGCGCACAAGCGTGGAAGTAGTTATTCAGAACTGGGATAACATCATTCTCAAAATTACCAAATGAACGCATCAAATAAGCAATGGCAGCATTACGATCGCTGTGCATCATTTCTGAAGCCGCTACCACCTTGTCATACACAATATGAGTATCACCCGATAACTGACGCACAAACTCTAACAAGCGGTGCCTAGGCGCAGACAAGCGGCTTTGTAGTAGGTCTGCAACGACAATTGCCCCCGCATTGATGAACGGGTTGCGGGGAATACCATACTCCATCTCAAGCTGAATCATCGAGTTAAAGGCTTGACCAGAAGGCTCTTTGCCTACTCTTTGCCAAATCTCTTCAGGCTTATATAGCACCATAGCTAGCGTCAGGCTCAAGGCTTTAGAAATAGATTGCACAGAAAATGCTTCTTCAGCATCGCCTGCTTTAATCACCTCACCTTCATTGGTGTATACCGCGATCGCCAGTTTCTGGTTCGATACGCGAGCCAGTGCAGGGATATAATCAGCGACCTTTCCCTGTCCAATTAAAGGACGAACTTCGTCTAAGATCTCGGCCAAAATAGCTTGAGTTGGTTTCATGTGCGCTTACTTCTATATTGTTATTTTTGTAGGGGTGTAACATATACCAATCGTAGTAAATAACTGTTCACTCTAGCTTGTTAAAATGCTCGATAACTGCGTTAGAATTTTTGATTGTAGAGTAACTACTTATCGAAAAATGCTGCCTTGTTCTCAAGCCTTTTTCCTACGCTATTTCTGATCACTTACTTACTGTGATTGGTATTACTTTCTGTCGTTAAGCCTTTACTGAAATAAAAGCCTAAGGACAAAAAAGCCAACATTACAATAATGTTGGCTTTAATCAATCCCATAAAGTGTAGGGGTTAAACCCTAAGTCGGATTACCCTTCACTTAATTTGATTCGAAGTTACTTAGTACGCTTGAACTTAATGTCCCAAACACCATGACCTAAACGGTGGCCACGAGCTTCAAACTTAGTTAGCGGGCGCTCATCCGGACGAGGGATGTAATCACCATCTTCAGCGATGTTTTCGAAGCCTGGAGCTACGTTCATCACTTCAATCATATGTTCTGCGTAGTTTTCCCAGTCTGTTGCCATGTGGAAAACACCAGTATCAAGTTGAAGCTTGCCGCGAACCATCTCTGCAAACTCAGCCTTAACGATACGACGTTTATGGTGACGAGCTTTGTGCCATGGGTCAGGGAAGAACAGTTGCAGAGTATGCAGGCTGCTATCTGGGATCATGTGTTCAAATACTTCTACAGCATCGTGACACATTACACGCAGGTTAGTTACGCCAGCATCGCGAGCTGTACCTAAACACGCACCAACACCCGGGCTATGAACTTCAATACCTAAGAAGTTTTTCTCAGGTGCGTTCTTTGCCATTTCAACCAGTGATGCACCCATACCGAAGCCAATCTCTAGTACAACCGGGTTATCGTTGCCAAATACTTCTTTCCAGTTAAGAAGCTCTGGGTTGTAGTCGATACCCATTGTTGGCCAACATTCATTCATCGCGTTCTCTTGGCCTTTTGTTAAGCGGCCTTCGCGGCGAACAAAGCTACGGATCTTACGAACCAGTTTGCCGTCTTCAGTATATTCGTTAGTGGTCACTTCACTCATTGATTTTTGCCTGCACATTGATTAATCAAAGCGGGGATTATCCAAAGAATTGCCTCCGGTGCAAGTCTTTCCGTGGATAAATTCCCACACAATTTGTCTGTTTTACATCCAACGTTAAGTGTGGTGCAATTTCGCTTCTAATAATAGCAAAGCATAGAGCATGTCGTGACTCCTTTCGCAACCGCCATATTAAAGTGGTATGACGCCTACGGGCGTAAAGAATTGCCTTGGCAACAAAACAAAACCGCCTACACCGTTTGGCTATCTGAAATCATGCTTCAGCAGACTCAGGTTGCTACGGTGATTCCTTACTACCAACGCTTCTTAGAACGCTTTCCAACGGTTATCGACCTAGCGAACGCCGAACAAGATGAGGTACTCCACTTATGGACAGGGCTTGGTTATTACGCACGAGCTCGCAATCTACATAAAGCAGCCAAGATCGTTGCTGAGCAATATGGTGGTGAATTTCCGCTGTCTATCGAAGAGATGAACGCGCTACCGGGGATTGGTCGCTCAACAGCAGCAGCCGTCTTATCATCGGCTCATAAACTTCCTCATGCGATTCTTGATGGCAATGTAAAACGAACGCTTGCGAGAAGTTTTGCCGTTGAAGGTTGGCCGGGGCAAAAGAAAGTCGAAAACCAGCTTTGGGAACACGCCGAAGCACATACTCCGAACAAAGATGTCGATAAGTACAACCAAGCAATGATGGACATGGGTGCCATGGTTTGTACCCGTAGCAAGCCTAAGTGCACCTTGTGCCCGATTGAAAGCATGTGTGAGGCCAAGAAGCTCGATAGACAGCTCGACTTCCCTGGCAAAAAGCCTAAGAAAGAAAAGCCAGTAAAAGACACATGGTTTGTGATTCTGTATCACGACAACCAAGTGTGGCTCGAACAGCGCCCTCAATCTGGTATCTGGGGAGGGCTATTCTGTTTCCCTCAAAATGAAAATGCAGAGTTCGAACATCAGTTAGATCTTCGCTCGATCAAAGATGCTGAAACCGAGTCAATCAAGACCATGATTGCGTTTAGGCACACTTTCAGCCACTACCACTTAGATATCACGCCAGTATTAGTGAAATTAGATAAACAACCAGATTTGATAATGGAAGGGACTAAAGGTCTCTGGTATAACTTATCAAAACCGGAAGAAATTGGCCTAGCTGCTCCTGTAAAGCAACTTATTGAGAGCCTACCCTTTGAACTGAACGACGCCGTTTGAATCAACGAACGCCATAAGAGGAACCACTATGAGCCGCACTGTATTTTGTGCTCGCCTTCAAAAAGATGCTGAAGGCCTAGATTTTCAACTTTACCCAGGTGACTTAGGTAAACGTATCTTTGACAACGTGTCTAAAGAAGCTTGGGGACAATGGCAAAGCAAGCAAACAATGCTGATCAATGAAAAGAAGCTAAACATGATGGATCCTGAACATCGTAAACTTCTTGAAACTGAGATGGTTAACTTCCTTTTCGAAGGTAAAGATGTCGTAATTGATGGCTATACTCCACCAAGCGAATAAGACATTTATTTAAGCAATTTTTAATGACATCATGGTTAACGCTGCGATGTCATTTTTGTATGAGGAACTATGAAAAAGCTAAGTTACTTCCTAACAGCCATGTTATTGACTGGCTGCAGCCGTGAATTTGTCGAAAGCATTTATGATGTTAATTATGAGCCGACCAACCGATTTGTAAGCAATTTGGCAGAGCTACCCGGTCAGTTTGAAAAAGACACCGGAGCACTAGACTCTTTGATTAATAGCTTTTCTGGCAATATCCAAAAGCGCTGGGGTAGCAGTGAAATCAAGATGGCAGGTAAGAGTAACTATGTGAAATACATAGATAATTACTTAAGTCGTTCAGAAGTGAATTTTAGCCAAGGCCTGATAACGGTGGAAACGGTTTCCTCTACCGAACCGAAAAAACACCTCAAAAATGCGATCATGACGACCCTTTTGACGCCAGATGATCCGGCGCATGTCGATCTATTCTCTTCTAAAAGCATCAAGCTAGAAGGCAAACCTTTCCTCTATAATCAGGTCGTAGACCAAGAAAAAAAGCCCATTCAATGGACTTGGCGAGCGAACCAGTTTGCGGATTACCTGATCGCGAATAACCTAAAAACCAAAGAAGTCGACTTTAAAAAAGCCTACTACGTTGAAATCCCAATGGTGGCCGACCACGCTAGCCAGCGTAGTTATCAATATGCCGACATCGTTCGACGAGCGTCTCAGCGTTATGACATCCCTGAAGATTTAATCTACGCTATCATCAAGACAGAGAGTAGCTTCAACCCGTACGCCGTAAGCTGGGCTAATGCTTATGGTCTTATGCAGGTGGTACCTAAAACCGCTGGTCGAGATGTATTTGAACACGTCAAAAAGAAACCTGGTGAACCAAGCCCTGAGTACTTATTCAATCCAGAAAACAACATTGATGCTGGCACCGCATACTTTTACATCCTTAAAAATCGTTATTTGAAAGACGTAAAAAACCCATTAACGCTTGAATACAGTATGATTTCAGCCTATAACGGCGGTACTGGTGGCGTACTCAATACCTTCAGTAAGGACAGAAAGCGAGCAATGCAAGACTTAAACTCGCTGCAACCGAGCCAAGCCTACTGGGCGCTTACCAAGAAGCATCCAAATAAAGAGTCGCGCCGATACCTCGAAAAAGTAACGCAATTCAAAAAAGAATTTAACCAAGGTAAAACATAACCCTCACTTTTGAATAAAAAAACAACGAACGAACGGTTTTTTTAATTATTTTCAAAAAAGGAGTTGACGGTTATGCAGAAAATCCGTTTAATAGCGCTCCGTTGCCCGGATAGCTCAGTCGGTAGAGCAGAGGATTGAAAATCCTCGTGTCGGTGGTTCGATTCCGCCTCCGGGCACCACAATTTGATTTGTTGGTGTCAACACTCTTTAACAGGGAGTAACAACACGGACAAAGCATAAAGAATTTAGTGTGCCGACTTAGCTCAGTAGGTAGAGCAACTGACTTGTAATCAGTAGGTCACCAGTTCGACTCCGGTAGTCGGCACCATTCTTTTGCCTCGATAGCTCAGTCGGTAGAGCAGCGGATTGAAAATCCGCGTGTCGGTGGTTCGATTCCGCCTCGAGGCACCATTATTTGGTACTTAACAAATAATGGTCTTTATAGACCTGATGTTGAGACAAGTAATTCCCCTTTAGTTCAGTTGGTAGAACGGCGGACTGTTAATCCGTATGTCGCAAGTTCAAGTCTTGCAAGGGGAGCCATTTTTAAAGGACTTCATTTTATATGAGGTTTTAATTGAAGAGTTTAACTCTTTAAGCAAAGAATTTAGTGTGCCGAC
>NZ_JBFRMM010000030.1:0-7904 GCF_041470465.1 Vibrio sp. 10N.261.55.F4
TTTACTTTAATTGGTATAAAACACGTAAAAAAAGACCGAGCTAGGCTCGGTCAAAGGACAGTTGTCTAGAGTAAGCACGTCTTGGACTCATCGAGAGAACTGCTTTTAGAGTAGCGAGGCTAGATTAAGAATCCATTGCAAGATAGTGACACTTCGACTGCTTTTCTGTTTCAAAAATAATATTGAAAACATTACCTTAAGCTCATCAAAAGCCGACTGTGAGTTACGCAGGTCGGCTTTTTATTCACTTCTCTTTCGAATTTTTATCTCTATCTACACTCGATTAAAAAGCGTCGTCCACGATCTCTTTTAATCGGTCATAAGGCACATATCCTGGTAAAACATTTCCGTTCATCATCATGGTTGGAGTGCCCGTTAAGCCGAGTGCACTGAACGTTTGATGGTTAGTGGTTAGAACCTGGTTTTGTTCTTGAGTTGTTTTTAGTTCCGCCTCTGTTCCCGTCTTCTTGGCAACGGCTTCTAGTGAGCTTTTCGAGTGAATACCGCTTTTCGCCATCAGCAATCTATCAACTTCAGGGAATGCTTCTGGGTTATCTTTCCATACTTTCATCGCGTATAGCGCCGCGTTGGTGTCTAGCCCCGCAACTTGTTGCTGCTTAAACGATAAGTACACGTTGATCACTTTAATGTCGCTGTTTTCAGAGGCTAATTGAACCAAGCCTTTTTCCAAGCGCTTACAGTAAGGGCAGTTATAGTCGGTAAAGTTAATGATGACCGATTTGCCATCCGGATTGCCCGTGATTGGGTGGGCGTCATTGTTGTATAACCAATCATGGCTTTCCGCTTGGGCTTTTTTCGTTTGCTCTTGACCTGCTACGTACTGCTCTAAACTGGTATGCAATCCAGAGATCGTCGATGGATTTTCCTTCAGGAATTGATTAATTTCTTCAAGTTGTTGAGTTTGTTCTTTGTTTAATTCTGCGAAGGCATTAGTACTCATTAATGAGCCTATAATCAGTGCGCTTATCAGATGCTTTTTCATATTGTCTTTTCTCAAATTCGTGATAATCGTGAGCGCTTATTAGGTTGCGCTTACATTAATATTGTTTGTTAAACTGGCTGAGTCGGTTTATTCACTTAGCTTTGCTCTGTTTTTCTTTGTGAGCGATTTAGGCAAAGTAGGTTCTTAACCACAGGCCGATAGGGGATGTAACGCCGGTTGCGATACTGCTAATCTTTCCATCTTTGATGATGACAATACTTGGCGTGACATTGACTCCCCAACTTCTGCTGATCGATCCAGAGAGATCATTGATCACAGGGAAGTCATACTCTTTCGCCTCTAAGTAGCGCTGGACACGTTCGTCTGGACCAGACGATAGAGCGACCGAAACCACCTGATGGGAATCACTGAAGCTATTAACCGTCGGGCTTACAAATTTGCAGGCACCACACCAAGTCGCCCAAAAATAGACAATGACTGGCTTACCATTTTTGCTTAGCTCGATAACATCAATATCTTCGCCTTGGAGCGATTGACCCACAATTGGAATCGCATCGCCCTGAGGCATGCTTCTGCTGTGATAAAAGTCCATGGCAAATGAAACCACGCCAACGATCAATATCATTGAAACCAGTTCCTTTCCCCACTTCTTAAGACGACTTGGCTTTTTGGCCTCACCCTTTACAGCGTCGTCTTCAATCGTGCTAGATTTATCTTCATTGTTGGGAGTCTTCATCAGTTATCTCGCAGCGTCGATGGCTTGAACGACAGTGTCACTGTTGAGAATGACAGGCAGTGGAATACCGCTTTTATAGCTCGGGCCGTAGACGATATTAAATGGCACACCAAATCGCCCATTACTTTGTAAGTATTGAGTGACACTTTCACTTGGTGTTGTCCAATCACCTTTCATCAAAACAATGTCTTCTTGCTGTAGGTGACTGTAGACAGGGTCTTGAAGGATGACGCCGATCTTGTTGGCTTTACAAGTGATACACCAATCAGCAGTCACATCAACAAACACCGTTTTGCCTTCATCAACGAGCTGAGGGATTTGCTTCGCATCCAGCTTTTGCCAAGCGAGATCGTCAACAATCGGAGTCGCCCAGTTATCAGCGGTGACACTACCGACGATCAATGCAGCACCAAACACCAAGGTTGTGGTTGCGACGATAGGAATAAGCACCTTGCGACCCAACTTACGGCCAATCCAAATCAATACTGAAATCACGATAAATAGCGACAGCAGGATAGTTGGGAATTTACCAATGAATGGGCTAAGGAGGCTTGTTAGCCATAGGCTGGTAATGAACATCATTAAGCCAAATACCAGCTTAACTTTGAACATCCACGCCCCAGGCTTTGGAAGCAATTTGGTTAGGCTTGGGAATAGCGCAAAGATCAACCAAGGCGCACTCATACCGATACCAAGCGTGATGAAGATAGCCCATAACTCTTGGTAGCTTGCTCCAAGTGCATACGCGACAGCGGTTCCTAGGAATGGCGCGCTACACGGCGTTGCTAACAGCGTTGCAAACATGCCTTGAACAAAGTGGCCTGAATGTGAGTCATCGCCTTTGGTTGCCATCCAGGTGTTTAAACCTGATGGTAGTCTGAATTCGAATAACCCAAGCAGGTTAATCGAAAACAGCAAAGTGATGATCAGCATGAACCCGATGAACCAAACATTTTGGAACTGGATTCCCCAGCCAATTGCATTACCACCCATTTTTAGAGCGGTCATACCTAGGGCTAACAGCGCAAATGACGTAATGACACCAGAAGCAGACGCTAAGAATGAGAGTCGGATATGACGATTAGATGCCCCTTGGTTTTGAATGATGCTGTTTAACTTCATTCCTAATACTGGCAACACACATGGCATGATGTTGAGGATCAAACCACCAATTAAGGCAAAACCGATCATCGCAGTAAAACCGTTACTGTTTTCTTGATAAGCGATTGGTTTTGACCCAACTTGAGCTGTCATCTCTTCGGCAAAGTTTGTGTCTGAAACGGTGACACTCACGTTACGGTCCGTTAAGTCGACTTCACCTATCCAGTTGCTCACATCAAATACGGCCGTCATTGTATTGTCTGTTATGTGGACGCTTGGTTGAGAGAAGAAGTCATCAATCACTTCTTGCCCGTCAATCAACACCATTGGCTTATCCCAACCATCTTTGCTTGTCAGCTGAGTAACCAATTGCTGCTTGCTCTTATCCCAAAACAAACCGTTCACCGAAGTGCGGTTAGCTTCTCGTGGCGACTGGCTCATGCCTTGGTTGAACAAGAACATCGCTTCTTCATCGAGCGCTAAAGTTTGTGGGTCAATCGGCAGTTCGATATCGTAATCGGTTAACACACAGATATTGGTACACGACGGAAATGTAAACGATGCCCTGAATATCGCAGGCTTCGTGTTGTCTTTCAGGGATAAAGTGACAGGAAAGCTGACATGTTTTTTGTAGCCTAACGTCATGACGTCAAGCTGCTCGTAGTATTTAGGTATCGGCCAGTGCCACTCTACTGACTCAATGTTTGTTGAACCAGACCAGTCCCAGCTTGGCGGAATGCCACCTTCGCCTGGGCTGCGCCAATAGGTTTTCCAGTCGCCGTCGAGCACGACATCGAGCACGGTTTGGATCTTAGAGCCGTCATCCGACTGTTCACCCGTCGACATCATTCGCATTTTAACAGGCGGATGCTCAGGCACACTAAGCCAGCCCGTTGTCTGTGCCAAGGCGGTAAATGACGTCATAACCAAAAGGGCAGTGACTAAGGTTTTCGCGCATGTACGCATAGAGAATGCCAACGAATCGACAAACTTAGTTAGTAGTGTGTTGTACACAAATGTATCTCCAAAAAATAAATAAAAGGGTGTAGTAGCCCGGTTATTTACTCTCTAAATATACAGTGCTTTAGATGCAATCGGTGTTTTGTCGGTCGAGTAGAGCGATGATTGTCTCCGGATAATCTCGAGATGTGCGGAGATAAGTTGAATGCAACAGCAATCATCAGAACGAAAGGGATCAGCCAGCCCGTTTTAGGTGCGGCAAAGGTCAGCATTTTCGAACTTAGGCTGCATGAATTTGAATTGGGGGACGTTAACATTTTTGAGGCTTCTAAGCCGAAAACGCTGGCGTATAGAGCAGCCATTTTTTCTGAAGAAGCGATGTTGGTTTGGGGATTACTGGTTTCTGTATGAGTTTGTGTGCCAACTAGGACTGATTGGCCATTAGCGGATGCAGATAACGATACTTTCTTGACGGGCAGAGTGCTCGCCAGACAAGTTACGATAACCAGTCCGGTAAGGAAGAGCGCCCAAAGCGAATGCTTTTGTCGGCGGTTCTGTGTGTATAAGAAAAGTAGCGATGTGTTCAGCAAATTAGTCAGTAATCAAATCTGTTAGTCGTTAAAGCAAGCTCATTGAATTGTGGTTAGCTTAGATAAGTTCTCTTCGTGCCACAAGTCATAAAATGGTTAAAGTGAAACTATGTATAAATGCGGGAAACGGCAGATACACGATAAAAGACGCATAAACACCAATTCACGCGAATACGACATTGAGCTGTAGCTAAAGTTCACAACAACTGAAAGTTATCGCTAATTACTCTGTATTGAGTGGTTTATTAACTATCAGGACGGGACAGGCGATACAAAAAAGCCCAACAGATCGTCAGTGAACGTGTTGGGCTTTAATCATTGGTGCTATTGGAAAGGCTTAGTGAGTGCGGCGAGGGCCGTTACGTACCAAGTCTTTACCGTTATCAAACACCTCTTTGGTGATCCAGCGAGCAAGCAGAACTTTATGGCTGCTATTGAATACAGCAACGAAGTGACGACCATCTGAATTATTGGTTGCCATGCCTACACCTTCAACGCCTTCAAGGCCTAAACCGCCAGCTTCCACTGAAATTAGGAATTGCTCTAGTTCTTCTAGAGACTCAATAATATCAAGTTCGTTGTTCATTTTTATGCTCTCTTGCTGTGAGTCAACATCGTATTTAGGGCGCTTTAGTGCTGTGCTCGAATGAAGATATTGGCTGTTGTTCTTTGTTGGATGCGTACTCTACAGGTCATAAGAGGGGATTGGAACTCTCAAATATTAGAAGCAGGCTGATAATTTGCGAATTTTTAACATAACATACGTTTAAATGCTTGTTATCCATATTCTTTTTACTACTATTTATAGGGTCAATTTAGACAGTGATAGGAATTAATATGATGAAGGTTTGGCGTTGTCTATTGTTAATGTTGGCGTTTGTCGCATTTGGAAGTTATGCGCAGAGCGTTGAGAAAATCGCAGAAGTACAAGATCAGTTAATGCTCGATCTAGCAACATTAGAAACGGCGCATGATGCTGAAAAACCCTTTCTTGAAGATATCTTAAGGCGTAAGAACCAGGGCCTACGCGAAGAGATTTTTTCACAGCTATCGTCAGATAAAAAAGAGGGGCTGGATGTCACTCTTGCTCAGCAGGTCGAACTGCTACAAAAATTGCTGTCGTTGAATGAAACTAAAATCGTTTCAATGAGTAAAGAAAACCGTTCAGCTGAAGGTGACGCTAAAAAACGCCTTGAATTGCGTATTCAAAAACGAATCGGAATGATGGATGTCTATTATCAGCAGCTTGCTAAGACCTTAAATTGGTCGAAAGAGCGTGGTGTTGATGTTGCTGTTCCTGAAGGTGAGCTCAAAACGGCACTTGTTTCTCGTTCTCAATATCTTACTAATGCAATTCTATACACGGATACACAACGTCAAGATTTAGAACGCCGGTTATCTTATGTAAGTGAAGAAGAGAAAGCGACGATTAAAACTGAGCTTGAACGCTTCAGTGAGCGAACTAGCGTTATGGTCGCGAGCTTAGAAGAAACCATCACGCTAATGGAACCGTTTGGCGTGGATGTGACTTCGTACAAACGTGTTTTGCTAGCGACGACAGGTGACATTAACGCCGATGTGTTGGATGTTGATGTTGCACTGGAGCTGTTGGATGGATGGCTTCGTTCGTTCAGTTCATGGGCTTTTGAAAATACCCCTTCTTTTATCGTTAAACTTGCTCTGTTTCTCGGTATTTTGTATGTAACTCGCCTTATTGCTAACGTGGCTCGCAAAACCGTTCGTAAGAGTGTTTCGCACTCTAAAATGGACTTCAGTGTATTGATGCAGGACTTCTTTGTATCCATCGCATCTAAAGCGGTCGTGTTTATTGGTTTGCTTATCGCACTGTCTCAAATAGGGATAGAGCTAGCACCTCTTCTTACTGGTTTCGGTGTAGCCGGTGTCATCATTGGTTTCGCATTGCAAGACACACTATCTAACTTTGCATCGGGTTTGATGATCTTGATCTACCGTCCTTATGACGTCGGTGACATGGTTAAAGTGGCAGGCGTGCAAGGCACGGTAAAAGACATGAGCTTAGTATCGACGACTGTTCAAACCATTGATAACCAACGCTTGGTGATCCCAAACAACAAGATTTGGGGTGACGTGATCAACAACATCACGGCAGAACGTGTAAGACGTGTTGATATGGTTTTCGGTATTGGTTATTCAGATGATATCGATAAAGCGAAAGCGGTATTGAACGACATCATTCTTGCACACCCTCTAGTGTTGAAAAAACCAGAGCATATGATCAAGCTTCATACCTTGAATACGTCTTCTGTTGATTTCGTAGTACGACCTTGGGTTAAGACTGATGACTATTGGGATGTGTACTGGGATGTAACGGAAACCGTGAAGAAACGCTTCGATGAAGAAGGCATCACGATTCCATTCCCTCAACGAGATGTACATATTTACAATCACGAAGAGAACTAAACGAAAGATCTAGTATGAAAAGCTATTACGAAAAAGCTAAGCATGGCTTAGAGCCATCATTCTTAATGTGATATCAAATGGACGCTGAACAAGCGTCCATTTTTATTGGCTGCCGTTTATATTGAGCTTCATTCTTTTATGTCACTCAACCGCCTTAGAATTACGTTATGATGGGGTAGGCTTAGTTTGGACAGTTGAAAGCGAATGGATGATTCACAGAAAAAAACGAATACTAGAAATACACCTGTAAGAAAAGCGACCCGAATCGAAAGCGTCATGAACTCTGCGATGTGGCATTTAACTCAGCGAGATATGACGGAAAGCGAGTTGGTTGCGAAGCTCAAAGTGAAAACCGACAATCAAGAATGGATCGATGAAACTCTAGGGACACTGAAAGGCTTCGGGTATCTCAAGTCTGACCAAGTGTTTGCTGAACAATTCGTGGAACAAGCTTTTTCTGGTGAATTCGGTTCTCGATATATTGTCGAAAAATTGAAGAAGAAAGGCCTGACCGATTCAGTGATTTCTGATGCAATCCATAAAGTGTCGTTCGAAAAGTCTATTGATGAACAGACCATCCTGATAGACCGCATCAACCATTACTATACAAGTTTTACCATGAGCCGTGAAAAGCTTGTCGCGACCCTGCAAAAGCGTGGCTTTAGCTATCAACAAGTTAAGGTAGCGATTGAGCAGCACCCACAAGCGCATCAACTGAAAAGTAACATTCAAATTAAGGCCGAGAAAGCCGACTTGG
This sequence comes from Vibrio sp. 10N.261.55.F4, assembly GCF_041470465.1. Classification (NCBI taxonomy): domain Bacteria; kingdom Pseudomonadati; phylum Pseudomonadota; class Gammaproteobacteria; order Vibrionales; family Vibrionaceae; genus Vibrio; species Vibrio sp. 10N.261.55.F4. The sequence continues at coordinate 7,551 of NZ_JBFRMM010000030.1, forward strand.
AAAAAGAGGTGCTCAAGTACGCTCGTAAAGGCAAGGGACTGACTGCCATTCAGCAAGAACTTAGACAACGACAAATCGACACAAGTGAGCTGTCATCGCTCATCGACCGATTGATTAATGAAGAGCAGCTAGATTTCTATTCTTCTTGTTTAGAACAGTTGCAGAAGAAGCCTTATGACCTAAACGATCATAAAGAACGCTCTAAGGCTTACGCGATGCTAAGTCGAAAGGGGTTCTCTTCTGACGAGATCAAATTTGCATTGAGTGAAGGTAACGAATAACTAAGCCGGAAAAATTTCCTATTGTAGTATGTTGGTTTGTCCTAAGTAACTATTGTCGGATAGACGGCACCTG
>NZ_JBFRMM010000031.1:0-78758 GCF_041470465.1 Vibrio sp. 10N.261.55.F4
TTAAATTGTTAAAGAGCTTTTCCTTTTTGAGCTTCGCTCAAATCGGACGGCCATTTTAGCGATTTAAGTTTTAGTGTCAACCACTATTTTCAAAACTTTTTTCAAGCGCTTAGCTTGGCTAATTTGACCTGCTGATTCGTTTTGGTTTCTTACGAAGCCATCCCGTGTCAGCGAGGTGGCATTATAGAGATTTCGATCACACTGGCAAGCCCTTTTTGAAGTTTTTCTTACTTTTTTGATTGTTCGAGCGTTTTTTGTTCAAAACACCCCATTTTCACTAGTATTCCTCTTAATTAAGGGCTTAAGGTGCCTATATAAAGGAGGATTTATGAGTTCAATACGCAGTTATAAAGGAATATCCCCTCAGATTGGGCAAGGTGTCTATATAGATACCAGTTCAGTACTGGTTGGTGATATCAAAATCGGTAACGACTCTAGCGTGTGGCCTTTGGTTGCAGCTCGAGGGGATGTGAACCACATTCATATTGGAGAGAGAACGAATATCCAAGATGGTAGTGTCTTGCACGTCACCCATAAGAATGCTGAAAACCCTGACGGTTATCCTCTCTTAATAGGTAATGATGTCACTATCGGGCATAAAGTAATGCTGCATGGCTGCACTATTGAGGATCGTGTACTTGTTGGTATGGGAGCGATCGTGTTGGATGGCGTGATTATCCAAAAAGAAGTGATGATTGGTGCTGGTAGCTTAGTGCCACCAAACAAGGTACTTGAAAGCGGTTACCTCTATGTAGGAAGCCCAGTAAAACAAGCTCGTCCATTAAATGATAAAGAGCGTGCCTTTCTACAGAAGTCTGCAGACAACTACGTTCAGAATAAAAATGACTATCTAGACTCTGTAATTTCAGTCTAAAGCGCTTTGATCTGAATCCGATTAGAGGAGTCATACTCCTCTTCTTCTATTAACTCTTCCGCTAGCTCTTCAATATCGAAACGTAACTCTGAAAAGATAACTAAAGCTTGATCGCCTTCTTCTATATCTTTACCTGCCAATCGTGATAATTCCTCAATAGACATGACACATTCAATCAATGCGCCCGACTGTTGTGCTGGGAACGTGATTGTTCGGCTCTCTTCATCCCAATCTTGGATATCAGGAAATAGAATTGATTGATTCATTTTTTATAAACACCCCATTACATCTCTAGATTTTTACGTAATTCTCTTAAAATCTGTTTTGTTCCCGGACGAAGACCACGCCAAAGCATAAAGCTTTCTGCTGCCTGCCCCACTAGCATACCCAAACCATCATAAGCAGCATGAACACCATTATCTAATGCCCATTGATTGAATACCGTCGTTCCAGATCCATAAACCATGTCATAAACGGCGCTAGTAGAATTGAAAATCACCTCAGACACTTCAGGAAGCTGCCCGCTTAGACCAGATGAGGTAGAGTTAATAATGACATCAAAGCCTTCATTAACATCACTTAGCCCCATCCCCTTGATGTTGCCATGCGACGAAAACATCTCAGCCAGAAGTTCAGCCTTGGAGCTGGTTCGATTAGCGACCACCAGCTGTTGTGGCTTTTGGTCGAGAAGAGGTTGAATCACTCCTCTCGCAGCACCACCAGCGCCAAGAAGAAGAACACGTGCTCCTTTTAGCGTGACTTGATGTTGAAGCAGGTCTTGAACTAAGCCCTCACCATCGGTGTTATCACCAATGATCTCTCCATCATCTAACTTCTTAAGGGTATTTACGGCACCAGCTAGTTCAGCTCTCTCAGTTAGGCGATTGGCAAACTGATACGCATCTTCTTTAAAAGGTGCTGTGACGTTACATCCTCGACCACCTTCACTGAAAAATGTTTTGGCCGCAGTGATAAATTCACCATGCTCTGGCTGTAATGCTGTATAGGTAAGTTGTTGTCTGGTTTGGCGAGCAAATAATGTGTGAATGAATGGCGATTTGCTTTGCCCAATAGGGTTACCGAAAACGGCATAACGATCTACTTGCTGTGTCATATCCTTACCTAACAGAAATAAAAAAGGGTCATCTATATAGATGACCCTATCACTATCCCTATAAGGAAGGAAGAACTACCAAACTCGAGGCTTTAGGTAGTCGCTATAAAGCAGAGCTTCCGGTGAACCCGCTTGTGGTTCGTAGCGGTATTCCCAACGAGCCAACGGCGGCATCGACATCAATATAGACTCTGTGCGCCCACCGCTTTGCAGGCCAAATAAGGTACCACGGTCGTAAACTAGGTTGAATTCAACATAGCGGCCACGACGGTATAGTTGGAAGTCACGCTCACGTTCGCCATAAGGTGTATCTTTGCGACGCTCGACAATAGGTAAGTACGCCGCAACAAAACCTTCACCGACAGCCTGCATATAAGCAAAGCTCTTATCGAAACCCCACTCATTTAAGTCATCAAAGAACAGACCACCAACACCGCGTGTTTCGTCTCGGTGAGGCAGGTAGAAGTATTTATCACACCACTCTTTATGTTCTTGATAAACATCATCACCAAACGGCGCACAAAGATCTTTAGCGGTTTGATGCCAAGATTGGCAATCTTCATCGAAAGGATAAAATGGCGTTAAGTCAAAACCACCACCAAACCACCAAATTGGGTCTTCCCCTTCTTTTTCCGCAATAAAGAATCGAACGTTCGCGTGTGAGGTTGGGATGTATGGGTTTTTAGGGTGGATAACTAATGAGACACCCATCGCCTCAAACTTACGTCCAGCTAATTCAGGGCGGTGAGCTGTGGCTGAGGCAGGCATCGCCTTACCCGCTACGTGAGAGAAGTTAACCCCACCTTGCTCAAATACCGCACCGTTGGTCATCACACGAGTTCGACCACCGCCACCAAGGCGTTCGCCAGGTTCACGCTCCCATGCATCTTCTTCAAACAGTGCTGTGCCATCAGCTTGCTCAAGCTGCTGGCAAATCGAATCTTGTAGGCTCAGTAAAAACTGTTTTACTGCTTCTTTATCAATTGCTGACATCTTTCTTCCTTTGCAGGGTTTAACCCTGTCTTAATATTTTCGACGTTTTTGCATCTCTAATTTCGCTTGGCTTCTCACGACCACCCGTTTGACCTTCTAAAATAGCCACCAAATGTTGGCCAAGTTGCTGCTTAACTTCTTCAGTCGTCATACAAGGCGGCTCGCCGGTCAGGTTAGCACTGGTAGAGGTTAACGGCTTACCAAACTCATTACACATTCTTTGAACCAAAGGGTGATCAGTCACTCGTACCGCGATGGAATCAAATTGACCACTTACCCAGTCAGTAACTTTGCTGCTGGTTGGCATAATCCAAGTGACCGGACCTGGCCATGTCGCTTTCACTGTTACCAACTGTTCTTCCGTCAACTGGCTTTCATCAATGTAAGGTAACAGTTGCTCGTAACTTGCAGCAATTAAGATCAACCCTTTCTCGATCGGTCGTTGTTTTAAGTCGAGTAATTTCTTGATGGCTTGTGGATTATCGGGATCACAACCGACCCCAAAAACGCCTTCAGTCGGGTAAGCAATGACTTCACCTTGTTGTAATGCCTGCAAAGTATGTTGAAAGTTATCCACGGGTTGCCTCATTAATTCAGTTATCTAACTCACTAAGTGTACAAATTATCATTCACTGTGACTAAAGCTATTTGTTTATAAAATGTATCAATTAACAACTCAGACTGACGCAAACGTTTTCCTTAAGCAATTTTACCCGTATAATGCGCGCAAAATATCTAATCACTAATTAAATCGTACCTGAAGGAGTTTGAGATGACTGTCGGTATTATCATGGGTTCTAAATCTGATTGGCCAACAATGAAGCTAGCTGCAGAAATGTTGGATCAGTTTGGCGTGGCGTACGAAACAAAAGTGGTTTCTGCTCACCGCACACCTCAGTTGCTTGCAGACTACGCAACCAGTGCGAAAGAGCGCGGTATTAAAGTAATTATTGCTGGTGCTGGCGGTGCAGCGCACCTTCCGGGCATGGCTGCTGCTTTCACAAGCGTACCAGTTCTGGGTGTTCCAGTTCAGTCTAAAGCACTGAAAGGCATGGACTCTCTGCTTTCTATCGTGCAGATGCCAAAAGGTATCGCGGTAGGTACTTTGGCTATCGGTGAAGCTGGCGCTGCCAATGCAGGCATCCTAGCGGCTCAAATCATTGGTACACACAATGAAGAAGTAATGGCAAAAGTAGAAGCATTCCGTTCTGAGCAAACAGAAACGGTTTTGGCTAATCCAAACCCTGCAGAGGACTAATTTCCATGCATGTTCTTGTGTTAGGCGCGGGCCAACTTGCTCGCATGATGTCCCTAGCTGGGGCACCGCTGAATATTGAAATTTCTGCTTTTGATGTTGGCAGCAAAAATATTGTTCACCCATTAACGCAAGCGATTCTAGGTAACGGCTTAGAAAATGCGATTGAGCGTGCGGACGTCATTACTGCTGAATTCGAACATATTCCTCACGATGTACTTGAGGTGTGTGAGCGCAGCGGTAAGTTCTTACCGACAACAGAAGCAATCAAAGCTGGCGGTGACCGTCGTCTTGAAAAAGCCCTGTTAGACGAAGCGAACGTGAAGAATGCTAAGTACTACGTGGTTAACTCTCGCGAAGACTTTGACGCTGCAATTGCTCACGTTGGCTTACCAATGGTGTTGAAGAGCACACTTGGCGGCTACGACGGCAAGGGCCAATGGCGCTTAAAGACATTAGACAATGTTGACGCGACTTGGGCAGAAATGGCTGAGTGCATTACCGCGACCGACAACCAAGCGATTGTGGCTGAAGAGTTTGTTCCGTTTGACCGCGAAGTATCACTGGTTGGTGCTCGTGATACCAATGGCGAGGTTCAAGTGTATCCACTGGCTGAGAATGTTCACACCGATGGCGTGTTGAGCTTATCAACAGCCATTGATGACATTGAACTGCAAGAACAAGCGAAAACCATGTTCACCGCAGTTGCAGAGCGTTTAGATTACGTTGGCGTACTCGCGCTAGAGTTCTTTGATGTTCAAGGTTCACTGCTGGTGAATGAGATTGCACCACGTGTTCATAACTCTGGCCACTGGACACAACAAGGCGCTGAAACTTGTCAGTTTGAGAACCATCTACGTGCCGTATGTGGCATGCCATTAGGCAGCACTAAGCTGATTCGTCCAACCGCAATGATCAACATCCTTGGTGAAGATACCCTACCTGAAGCAATTCTTGCTCAAGGTGGTTGTCATGTTCATTGGTATGGTAAAGAGAAGCGTGCAGGTCGTAAGATGGGCCACATTAACGTGAGCGCTGATTACAACGCAGAATTACAAAGAGCGTTGTGCTCATTGGCTGAGATTCTTGATAAACAAGCCTACCCTGCTGTGCATGAGTTTGCTGAGCAGATGAAGTAAGCCTACATTGGCTTATTGATATAAAAAGTTTATTGGACACAAAAACGGCGCTCAGTGAGCGCCGTTTTTTTGTGTCTATAATATCGAGTTATTGAGATTGAATGTGGTGACACTTGCGATCTGCGCATTGCTTCTTGGTACCACTGGCCGTTTTCTTCTCCAGTAACAGTGGGAACTGGCACTCTTCACAGCGACCTATAACTGGTGGCTGATTAACGGCAAACTTACACTTAGGGTAGTTATCACACGCATAGAAGGTTTTGCCATAGCGAGATTTACGCTCAACCAAATGGCCTCTGCCACACTCAGGGCAGGCAACAAGTGGCTGTTCTTCAGGTTGTTCTTTCGGTTGATCCAAAGATTCGATGTGATTACACTCTGGATAACTGCTACAGCCAATGAACATCCCAAAGCGACCTTGCCTTAATACCAATTCGTTTTGGCATTTAGGACACGGAACGCCCAGCTCTTTCACCACATGACCATCATTTTGATGAAGAGGCTTGATGTAATCACAGCTCGGATACTGCTTACAGCCTAAAAATGGGCCGTGCTTACCATGGCGAAGCTGAAGCTCCCCACCACACTGTGGACATGGTTCATGCTCTAACGCATGTTCATGTGCTGAAAAAAGCTGATTATCAATCTTACTACTCATGATAAGCCTGTATTAATGCAAGATACCTTGCTCTTTGGTGTACAACAGCTCTTCCATTTGCGTGTAAGCACTTTCATTACCCGGTACATTGAACAGTACCATTAAGATAATCCACTTCAGATCATCCAACTCAAATTCATTGGTCTCTAACCCCATGACACGATCAATCACCATTTCACGAATCTCTGTCGTGAGGACGTTGATCTGCTCAAGGAACAACAAGAAACCACGACACTCCATATTAATACGTGATATCTCTTTACTTGTGTAAACACGCATCGAGGTATTAGAGCACATAGTAATCGCCGCTTGGTTATCGGTATCTTGCAGTGCAGCAAGGTCTTCTAACCAATGGAGAGCCTTATAAATATCATCTTGGTGAAACCCCGCTCGAAGAAGTTCATCTTCAAGTTCGTCTTGATCCACCTGCAATTCAGAATCGCTATGGATGTAGGTTTCAAACAAGTACATCAGTATGTCCATCATCATAGCTTAGCCTCTCCCCTTTCGAATATAGCCACCGGAAACTGCAACAACATGCCCTGAGAGCTCAAGCTCTAAAAGCTGCATCATGACTTCATGCACAGGTATATGGGTTCTCTGTGCCAAAATATCAACGGGTGTCGCCTCTAATCCTACGTTAGCTAACAGCTGTGGAAATGGCAATTGTTCATTTTCACCCTCATTCGGCGTAGGCTCGAACAAACTGGGCTGCTGATCTATAGACCAGTCTAACAGACTCTTTATTTCAATCAGAACATCTTGAGCATTTTGTACTAAACATGCTCCAGCTTTAATTAAGCTATTACCTCCGCGACTGGTTGGGCTATGAATTGAACCGGGCAGCGCAAACACCTCTCGGCCTTGCTCCATGGCATAGCGAGCCGTAATCAAAGAACCACTCTTTTCAGCTGCCTCAACCACCAAAGTTCCGAGCGACAACCCACTTATAATACGGTTACGGCGAGGGAAATGTTCAGGTCGTGGTTTGGCGCTTGGACGAAACTCTGAAATCAGCGCCCCATTTTCACAGATCCTATCGGCTAAATTTCTGTGCCGCGCAGGGTAAATTGAATCCAAGCCAGAGCCCAATACAGCAAAGGTTTCGCCTCCTTTATCTAGTGCGCCATCATGGGCATAACCATCAATACCAAGCGCTAAGCCGCTAGTGACAATCAAACCATTTTGTACAAACTCTTTAGCGAATGATTTCGCCGTCTGTAGACCTTCGATACTGGCATTACGGCTGCCAACCATCGCGATTTGAGGTTCAATCAGCTTTTCAACGTTACCTCTAACGAAAAGCACAGTAGGCGCCGAAGCAATCTCACTCAGCAATTTAGGATAATGTGGGCAACTCGGAGTCAGGATGTGATGGTTGGATTGTTTAGCTCGCCAAGCGAGACAAGCCTCTACCTCTCTTGGGGCCTGTTCTCTTAGATAGGAGATTTGTTTGGTTGATAAACCCAATGCTTGCAGCTGTTGCCCTGAGTAACCAACAATATTTAAAGGAGAATCAACACTGAGTAGGCGAGCAAGACGCTTTCCACCCAATTGCGGAACAAAACTTAGAGTTAACCAAGCACTCAGTTGTTGCTCATTCACTCGGTACCCTTAATCTCTTCCGTCAAAGCAAGGTCCAAAGGCGATACCGCCAGAATATCATTACTAACAGGCTTAGAGCTCTGAGTGATCAACGCGAGGCTAAAATACTCATAAGGACGAATGACCATCAAGCTACCCAGCGAGGTACTTGGCAATTGCACCTTATCGCTCGCCGCAGACTCTTTATAACTGTATTCACCTTGCTTACCAAACACCACCGCACCGCTTTCGCTGAGGGTAAACATAGAACCTTGGCGAAGGTTATCCTGTGAACCTTTGTTGATCACTACCACCTGATTCTTCGCGCTGTATTGGCTGCCATCTAATGAGCCCAAGATATTAGCAAATTGACCCGCCGCACTAGGTGCAGGATAAAACGTGGTAGAGAGCTTCACCTGATCAACACCAAGTTCCGGTAACACGAGGTCGTTGAGCAGTACTTCTTGTAATTGAGTCTCTATCTGTAAACTACTGAACTCAGCATCCACCTCTCTCAAGCGCGCCGTGGCGACCAGTCGCAAAGAGGTAATACTCGCTTGGGGTTGCTGCCGTTGGTAGGTTTCAACTGCGCGGTAGATACCCCACTTTTGATGTTGTTGGTTACCTGAGATAAACAACCGGTCTGCACCCGATAAGAAACGTTTACCATCACTGGTTCCTAATACTCGTTGTGCCGATTCGATATCTTGCTGCTCTACCAAGCGATCAGACTGTAAATAAGGTAGAACCAGTCCCTCGTTGACGGTAGGTACTGCTTTCTTCTCAGAAACACGAATCTTAGGGCTAAGCTTGATAACAGGCTTGAGGCTCAATACAGGCTCGCCATTAATCCAAACCAAAGACAGTTTATCTCCGGGATAAATGAGATGAGGGTTTTCTATCTCTGGATTGACCTGCCATAACCTTGGCCACAACCATGGACTATCGAGATACATCGCAGAGATATCCCACAAAGTATCGCCCTTAACCACCACATACGCCTCAGGTGCGCCCTGTTTAATGGTTAAAGGTTGCTCACTATTTTCAGCCGTAGCGGCGAACGAAATCGAGGCACAAATAAGAGATAAAGCAGGCAATAAATGACGCATGACCTAGGTTCCTTGGTCTGAATATATGACATCTGATTGGAGAATTACCTTCAGGATGCTGTCATTTGACCTCTAAAATGTCTAGAATTGAGCCAACAAGGTTTAAGCTGTTTCGGCACAGTTCAATATTTCGAGTGTATATGTCTGTATTACAAGTATTAACATTACCAGATGATCGTCTACGTACCGTGGCGAAACCGGTAAAAGAAGTTACCCCAGAGATTCAAAAGTTCGTTGATGACATGATTGAAACCATGTACGACGAAGAAGGTATCGGCCTTGCGGCAACGCAAGTAGATTTCCACCAACGCATCGTTGTTATCGATATTTCAGAAACACGTGATGAGCCAATGGTGCTTATCAACCCTGAAATTACTGAGAAGCGCGGCGAAGATGGAATCGAAGAAGGCTGCCTATCTGTACCAGGCGCTCGAGCTCTAGTACCTCGCGCTGCAGAAGTAACGGTTAAAGCACTAGACCGTGACGGCAACGAATTCACATTCGACGCTGACGACCTTCTGGCTATCTGTGTTCAGCACGAACTTGACCACCTAGAAGGCAAGTTGTTTGTTGATTACCTATCGCCACTAAAGCGTAAACGTATCCAAGATAAGCTAGCGAAGATTAAACGTTTCAACGAGAAACAAGGTTAATAACCGCTGCTATTACTAAATTAGAAGGAAGCCTACCTTGAGTCAGTCTTTAAGAATTGTCTTTGCAGGTACTCCGGATTTCGCCGCCCGTCACTTGGCGGCGTTGTTGTCTTCGGAGCATGAAGTTGTTGCTGTTTACACACAGCCAGATCGCCCAGCAGGCCGCGGTAAAAAACTCACTGCGAGCCCAGTAAAAAACATCGCACTTGAAAACAATATTCCGGTTTACCAACCAGAAAACTTCAAGTCAGATGAGGCTAAGCAAGAGCTAGCTGAATTGAACGCTGACATCATGGTTGTTGTCGCTTACGGCTTATTGCTTCCGCAAGTTGTATTAGATACACCTCGCTTAGGTTGTATCAACGTACATGGCTCTATCCTACCGCGCTGGCGTGGTGCTGCTCCGATTCAACGCTCTATTTGGGCAGGTGATAAAGAGACAGGCGTGACGATCATGCAGATGGATATCGGCCTAGATACTGGCGACATGCTAAGTATCGCGACGCTGCCTATCGAAGCGACAGATACCAGCGCATCAATGTACGAGAAGTTAGCGTGCCTTGGCCCTGACGCGCTTGTTGAATGTCTAGCGGACATCGCTTCTGGCAAAGCGGTTGCAGAGAAGCAAGACGATGAGCTTGCTAACTACGCGAAGAAGCTAAGTAAAGAAGAAGCGCGTATCAACTGGAGTGATGAAGCAGCTCATATTGAGCGCTGCGTTCGTGCCTTCAACCCATGGCCAATGAGCCACTTTGAAGCCGCTGAGAACAGCATTAAAGTATGGCAAAGCCGTGTGGCAGAGCAAACTTCTGATAAGCCTGCAGGTACCATTCTGCAAGCGGATAAAACTGGTATCTATGTTGCGACAGGGCAAGGCGTATTTGTTCTTGAACAGCTGCAAGTTCCAGGTAAAAAAGCCATGTCAGTTCAGGATATCTTGAACTCACGTGCAAGCTGGTTTGAAGTTGGTACACAGCTTTCTTAATCCGCTTTTAAAGCTGCTAATTACGCAGCTAAGAAAACCTTTACGAGGGCAGAGATGCCCTCATGTATTCAAATAAATATTCGGTACCCCTCATGAATGTTCGCGCTGCTGCTGCAAATGTCCTATTCCAAGTTGTCGATAAAGGCCACTCTCTTTCACACGCTCTCCCTGCGGCTCAAAAAACGATCCGTCCGCGAGACCATGCTCTACTGCAAGAGATTTGCTACGGCGCACTTCGTTATCTGCCTCGTTTAGAGTCAATCGCTAACGAACTGATGGAAAACCCGCTTAAAGGTAAAAAGCGTGTATTCCACCACCTAATCTTGGTGGGCATTTACCAACTAAGCTTCATGCGTATCCCTTCGCATGCCGCGGTTGCTGAAACGGTTGAGGGTACTAAGACACTGCGCGGTCCAAGCCTGAGTGGTTTGATCAACGCTGTGTTACGTAGCTACCTACGTGACCAAGAAGAACTAGACGAGAAAGCCGTTAGCCACAATGCAGGCAAATACGGCCACCCAAGCTGGATTCTAAAAATGCTTCAAGAGAGCTACCCAGATCAATGGGAGCAACTGGTTGAAGCAAACAACAGCAAGGCACCAATGTGGCTGCGCGTTAACCGCCAACACCACACTCGTGACGAGTATGTAGAACTGCTTAAAAACGAAAACATTGAATACACATTGCACCCAGAAGCAGCTGATGCCATAAAATTAGCTGCACCTTGTGATGTTACTTTGCTTCCTGGCTTCGACAGGGGTTGGGTATCAGTGCAAGATGCTGCCGCTCAGCTTTCGGTTGATTACCTAACACCAAAAGATGGTGAGCTGATCTTAGATTGTTGTGCTGCACCAGGTGGTAAAACGGCACACATTCTTGAGCACACTCAAGATACTGAAGTGGTTGCGATTGACTGCGACATCAAACGTCTAGACCGTGTTTACGATAACCTTGAGCGCCTACAACTGCGTGCCGACGTAATTTGTGGTGATGCTCGCTACCCTGAAGAGTGGTGGATGGGCGATAAGTTCGACCGTATCCTACTTGATGCACCTTGTTCAGCGACTGGCGTAATTCGCCGTCACCCTGACATCAAGTGGCTACGTCGTGCATCTGACATTGATGCGCTGGCTGAACTGCAAAGCGAAATTATGGATGCAATGTGGCGTCAGCTGAAAGAAGGCGGCACCATGGTTTATGCGACATGTTCTATCACGCCGCAAGAAAACGTGCTGCAAGTGAAAGCATTCCTAGCACGTACTGAAAACGCAACGCTGGTTGGGTCTGATATCGAAAATCCGGGTCGTCAAATACTACCTGGAGAAGAAGATATGGATGGCTTCTACTACGCAGTTCTAGTAAAACAGGCATAACAACTAACAGCGGCTAAGAATTTATTTCTTAGCCGCTGTTTCTTTCTAGTGCATTATCAAAACAAAGTTAGATAACTAGAATTACCACGGTAAAGAAAAGAGAAAGGCTATGAAGATCATTATCCTAGGTGCTGGACAAGTTGGCGGTACCCTTGCTGAAAACCTGGTTGGTGAAAACAACGACATCACCATTGTCGACCGTAATGCTGACCGACTTCGTGAACTTCAGGATAAGTACGACCTTAGGGTTGTAAACGGTTATGCCAGCCACCCAAACACACTACGTGAAGCGGGTGCGCAAGATGCCGACATGTTAGTTGCCGTAACTAACATGGATGAAACCAACATGGCTGCGTGTCAGGTTGCTTTCTCTCTTTTCAATACGCCGAACCGAATTGCTCGTATTCGTTCTCCTCAATACCTAGAAGAGAAAGAAGCGCTATTCAAATCAGGTGCCATCCCAGTCGATCACCTGATCGCACCCGAAGAACTAGTGACCAGCTACATCGAGCGCCTGATTCAATACCCAGGCGCACTGCAGGTTGTGAGCTTTGCTGAACAGAAGGTTAGCCTAGTAGCAGTAAAAGCCTACTACGGTGGTCCACTGGTGGGTAACGCACTGTCTGCTTTGCGTGAGCACATGCCGCACATTGATACCCGTGTTGCCGCTATTTTCCGTCAAGGTCGCCCTATTCGCCCACAAGGCACCACCATCATTGAAGCCGATGATGAGGTTTTCTTTGTGGCAGCGAGTAACCATATCCGCTCAGTAATGAGTGAGCTACAACGCCTAGAGAAACCGTACCGCCGCATCATGATTGTCGGTGGTGGTAACATTGGTGCAAGCTTGGCAAAACGCCTTGAGCAGAGCTACAGCATCAAGCTTATCGAGCGCAGCTACACTCGTGCCGAAAAGCTGTCTGAAGAATTAGAAAACACCATCGTCTTCTGTGGCGATGCGGCAGACCAAGAGCTGCTAACCGAAGAGAACATCGATCAAGTGGACGTGTTCATTGCCCTAACCAATGAAGATGAAACCAACATCATGTCAGCAATGCTGGCGAAGCGAATGGGTGCCAAGAAGGTAATGGTACTGATTCAGCGTGGTGCTTACGTAGACCTTGTTCAGGGTGGCGTGATTGATATTGCTATCTCTCCACAGCAAGCGACCATTTCTGCGCTGCTTACTCACGTTCGTCGTGCTGATATTGTTAACGTATCATCTCTACGTCGCGGCGCTGCAGAGGCGATCGAAGCCATTGCTCACGGTGACGAAACCACATCGAAAGTGGTTGGCCGAGCGATTGGCGACATCAAGCTACCACCGGGCACCACTATTGGTGCGATTGTTCGCGGAGAAGAAGTACTTATCGCGCACGATAGAACCGTAATCGAACAAGATGACCACGTAGTGATGTTCCTAGTGGACAAGAAATACGTACCTGATGTTGAGTCTCTATTCCAACCGAGCCCGTTCTTCTTATAGCCTTGTTCTCGTGAGCTTCTTCTCGCAACTTTCTTTTGTGAGAACGGCGCTCCGGCACAAAGCTGTAATCAATTAAAGCTATGGTCTATTAAGCTATGGTCAACTTTCGTCCGATATTATTAGTGATAGGGTTAGTGTTATCAAAACTCGCCCTTTTCATGTACATCCCCACATTGGTTGCCTTTTTCACAGGCACCGGTGGCTTCCTCGAGTTTGGTCAATCGGTAGTGATCACGCACATTGTGGCGTTCATCTGCTTGAGCTTAGGGCGCTCCGCTAAGTTCCGACTTGGGGTGCGGGACATGTTCCTGATCACCTCTCTGGTATGGACGATAGCCAGTGCCTTTGCTGCACTGCCGTTTGTCTTCATCAACCACATCAGCTTCACTGACGCCTATTTTGAAACCATGTCAGGTATCACCACGACAGGCTCAACCGTATTAAGCGGCTTAGACAGCATGGCACCAAGCATTCTGTTGTGGCGTTCTATACTGCAATGGTTAGGCGGCATCGGCTTTATCGTTATGGCGGTAGCAGTTCTACCAATGCTCAACGTTGGTGGTATGCGCCTGTTCCAAACCGAATCATCCGATTGGTCAGATAAAAGCAGCCCACGAGCAAAAACCGTCGCGAAGAACATCGTAGCAGTTTATCTGGTTCTGACTGGTTTATGCATCATTAGCTATTTGCTTGCAGGCATGGGCATCTTTGACGCGATCAATCATGCGTTCACAACACTGTCGACGGGGGGTTACTCAACCTCAGACGGTTCTATGAACCACTTCTCGAACAGCGCTCACTGGGTGGGTACTGTATTCATGTTCTTAGGTGGCTTGCCGTTTTTACTCTTTGTCAGTGCGCTGCGCGGTAGAAAGCTCTCTATCCTCTACAAAGATGCCCAAGTGAGAGGCTTCGCTTACCTATTCTTAGTCACCAGTGCTGTGATATCGACATGGTTGGTGGTCAGAGATGGCTACACGGTATTGGATGCGATGCGTGTTTCGATGTTTAACATTGTGTCAGTCGTCACCACAACCGGTTTTGGCTTAGAAGACTTCACCGCGTGGGGCGCTTTGCCTACCACGCTGTTTGCCTTTTTAATGATGGCGGGCGCGTGCTCAGGTTCAACCTCTGGCGGTATCAAAATCTTCCGCTTCCAGATCGCGATGACCATGCTTCATAAGCAGATGATGAAACTGATTCATCCATCGGGCGTGTTTGTTCAACGCTATAATCAACGACCAGTCAGTGACGACATCGTACGTTCACTCGTTGCATTTGGTCTGATGTTCTTTATCACGATTATCTTAATTGCCGGTGGGCTGAGTGCGATGGGACTTGATCCTGTAACCAGTATATCCGGTGCTATCACAGCCGTTGCCAATGTTGGTCCAGGAATGGGCAGCGTGATAGGTCCAACCGGAAACTTTGCTCCACTGCCCGACGCTGCTAAATGGTTGCTAAGCTTAGGAATGCTGATGGGGCGACTCGAGATACTGACGCTCATTGTTCTATTTTTCCCAGCCTTTTGGCGACGCTAACCAAGCACAAAATCAAGGAAACACAGATGAAATCATACGTACTTCTCGCTGGCGCATTGCTCGCAAACTCAGTATTCGTAAGTTCTGCCTTTGCTGATCAAATGGTCACATTGCCTGATGGCAAACAAGTGTTACTCAAAGATGATTTTACTTGGCAATACGTGGCACCGAAGCAAACGGAAGCAGCAGTGACAACATCAGAGATCGCAGTGCCTGTTTCAGCAGCGCCTATTGCAGCAGCCCCTGTCGTAGCCGTACCTGTCGCAACGAACACGCGTGGCACTACAATTGTGGTTGATAGTAAGAAGCCAAGCTTACAGCTGTCTCAGTCAGGAGTGGATGTTGTACTGGGTGCAAGTCGCTATGAAGATGGTGAGCTTATCATTCCGACAGCCATCACTAACCAAGGCACTCAAGCGGTCATTTTGGTATCACTTAACATCAGCGTATTTACTGCAGAAGGTGAGTTGTTGGCAGAAGAAGAAGTTGCTGTGTGGAAATCAATCAAACGAATGGCCGACACATACCTACGACCAAAGACGGGTGAAGAAGGCAAGCTCATCAAGCTCGACCTAGAACAACACCCTGAATATCAGATTAAAGCTGAGATTACTGAGGTACTGGCTCGCTAAACCGGAGTCACGTACAAATAAATAGCGAAGAAATGGCAAGCGCAGCCCGCCAACACAAACAAATGCCAGATGGCATGATTGTAAGGGATGCGTTTTACCACATAGAAAATCACACCCAACGAGTAAATCACGCCACCGAGTGCTAGTAGCACCAAACCACCCATCTCGATATTCATCGCCAGTTGATAAACCACAATCAGCGATAACCAACCCATCGCCAAGTAAGTCACCAATGACAAACGCTTAAATCGGTAGACGAAGGCAATCTTCATAATGATTCCGACTAGCGCGATACCCCAAATCACTGCCATCAAACCCATCGCCAATGGTGTTCTTAAACTCACCAATAAAAATGGCGTGTAACTGCCCGCGATCAATAAGTAGATCGCACAGTGATCGAGAGTTTTCAGTAATCGCTTGGTCTTTTCTGTGGTGATCGAGTGATAAAGCGTGGAAGCGAGAAAGAGTAGGATAATACTGCTGCCATATACCGCCATACTCGCAATAGTCAGTATGTCGGCTTGATGGTCAAACGCACGAATCAGCAGCAGGACTAAACCAACCACGCCAAGCACAACACCCAAGCCATGGGTTATCGCATTGGCGCGTTCTTCGATGTCACTGTATTCGCTCGCCGATGATGCAGACATGATTATCCTACTAGAGTAAATGTTCGATTTGCCTAGTATTGCACATTAAGCTTACACGTGTAAGCTTAAATTTTTATGACATCTTTTATGACATTAATAACGCCTAAACGGTGTGATGAAGCTAAGGTCTCTAAAGCTACAGAACCAAAGAGCTAACTAAGATGCGTTGTCTAGATACTCAAGTACCATCTTGCCCGCATCTTGTGGTGACGTATCCAATGGCACACTCAATTGACGCTGCAGTTGGCCAATGCCTAACAAGCTCGCCAACATGCCTTTTGCACCATCGCGATTACGGTCTATCTCAAACCACAACTTAAGCTCAGTTTCATCACGATGAGCTACAACCTCAAGCTCACGCCAACGGCCATGATATGGACCAGTGGTAGGAACAAACTCGAACTCTTGTACAAATGGCAGTTCAAAGCCTTCTACCGCTTCACACTCCACTTGGCGAATACGCAGCCCTTGAGCTTCAAGCTCGTTAAAAATACCATCGAGGAGTGCGTCAGGGCGCACCGTTAAGATGTCTTTATCCGATGGATCAATCGCCATCGCAATATCGAGCCCGGTTTCTAGCCACACCTTTGAATCACCAATCGTGACAGGTGTGTTCAGCGGGACATCAAACTCACATTCAAAATCACGGGTTTCACCCGGCTGAATAACAAAGGCATACGGCAGGCTCCATTTGGCCAACGAGTATGTCTGGTGCATTCGACGTGTTTGACCGCCCTCTTGCCTTTGCGAATTCATAGTAATTTCTTTGACGTAACGACAGCACAAGTTGAGATCGATATTGTCGATCTCTTGTGGCTGAGCGCCACCATAGACATGCACAATAATGCTCGCCTTCTTGCCTGGATAAAGCACTTCCTGTTGCAATACAGAATCCACCTTGGCAGATCCAATTCCAAAACTTGCTAACGTTTTCTTTAAGAACGACATATGCACCTCCTTTAAAGCATCATCTTAAGCCTGAAAGAGGTTCAAACTCAAATATACTGCTCACACTATTTTAGCTCTAATATCGTCTATTTATCACTCAGGCGTCGATCGATAACTTAGATAGTGATAATCTAAGCCTTGATATGCATGCATATCATTATCCTGATTTATTCTTCGGATTGGCGAAAGCCAGACGAGTGACGCTTCAAGCAATTGAGGTGGAGCTCATGGTAAATCAGGCCATTAGATTGGCAATGGATATGCCTGACCGTTAGGTAAATTAATGCGCCCAACAGCTGTCAGGTTCTCGCACACCAACCGTAGTGCGATGCGTCGTCGTAGTGGCTTTGTTGCTGCTCCAACGGCTAAGAAATTGGCTCCTACAATGACTCTAGTTGAGAAGACTGCTTTATTAGCACCGACTACAACGAAAGTGATTAAAGCCGCTTAACAAAAAGCGCAGTTTTTACTGCGCTTTTTTCTTGCCCGCTCCCATCTTGAAATGTGTTTACACATTGGTATTCCCTACCCGATTTGATACCTTAGCCACAAATCATTATAAAATTTGTGGAGAAATAAAGTATGAAGTGTCACCGCATTGAAGAACTGCTTGAACTGATGGAGCCTGAGTGGCAGAAAGATCAAGAGCTTAACCTATTAGAGTTCATCATTAAGCTATCAAAAGAAGCGGGCTACCAAGGCAAGCTTGAAGAACTGACTGACGATGTTCTTATCTATCACCTAAAAATGCGCAACAGCGAAAAAGATGAGATGATCCCGGGCCTGAAAAAAGACCAAGAAGATGATTTCAAAACCGCAATTCTAAAAGCACGTGGCCTTCTTTAGTCGCCCGTTAGTTTAGAGCTCAATTGCCGTATAGATAAAACACTCAATTTTAAAAAGCGACCACCAGGTCGCTTTTTTGTTTCTGTTCGCTATTTTTTCGTCACAACTGTTATGACTTTTGTTGTTAAAGGTTGATAGCGTTAAAGAAATGAGAACAAGATTGTCGCTATAATCGCCATCCATAAGAATCTTCTAAAATAATAAGAGTGAGTGCGATAACAACAAATGCACCAAGCTCAATTTCAACAGGTTCTCTAAACCATACTTTCAAGTAATGTCGTCATGCCCGACTTAACCGGGCAAACAAGCCACAAAAAGGATAGTCCATGAGTCAGGATAAAATCGATATCAAAGATGTGACTCCTAAAACCTTTAACCCGAAAACACATAAAGGTAATGGAGATCGATTTAACCCAAGTAACCGAATCTATGTTCGAGAAAGCAAAGGTAAATTCCAACAACTGCGTCGCTATGGCGGTTGGTTCTTACTTTTACTTTTTGCGCTTATCCCATGGATTCCCTTTGGTGAACGTCAAGCGATCTTGCTCGATATCGGCAGCCAACAGTTCAACTTCTTTGGCACCACCTTATACCCGCAAGATCTGACCCTACTCGCGATCCTATTTATGATTGCCGCGTTTGGCCTGTTTTTCATAACCACCTTCTTAGGCCGTGTCTGGTGTGGCTATTTATGCCCACAAACCGTCTGGACCTTCATGTATATCTGGTTCGAAGAGAAGCTAGAAGGCGCTGCCAATAAGCGAAGAAAACAAGACTCGGGCAAACTGACGAGCAATTTAATCCTCAGAAAAACCCTCAAACACATTGCGTGGTGGGCGATTGCCATTGCGACGGGCTTAACCTTTGTTGGTTACTTCATCCCAATCAAAGAGTTAGTGGTTGGCTTCTTTACCTTTAACTCGTCTTTCTGGCCGGTGTTTTGGGTACTGTTCTTTGCTGGATGTACTTATGCCAATGCGGGTTGGATGCGTTCAATTGTTTGTCTGCACATGTGTCCTTACGCGCGTTTCCAGTCGGCAATGTTCGATAAAGACACCTTCATCGTGGGTTACAACACAGAACGTGGTGAAAGCCGTGGCCCTCGCTCTCGTAAAGCCGATCCAAAAGAGCTTGGTCTAGGCGACTGTATTGACTGTAATCTGTGTGTACAAGTGTGCCCTACGGGTATCGATATCCGTGACG
Source organism: Vibrio sp. 10N.261.55.F4 (assembly GCF_041470465.1). Taxonomy (NCBI): domain Bacteria; kingdom Pseudomonadati; phylum Pseudomonadota; class Gammaproteobacteria; order Vibrionales; family Vibrionaceae; genus Vibrio; species Vibrio sp. 10N.261.55.F4. Next base: position 19,044 of record NZ_JBFRMM010000031.1, read on the forward strand.
GCCTGCAATACGAGTGTATTAACTGCGGCGCGTGTATTGATGCCTGTGACAACACGATGGAGCGTATGGGCTATGAGAAAGGCCTGATCAATTACACCACCGAGCACAGACTTGAAGGTCACTCGACCAAGGTAATGCGTCCCAAGCTGTTGGGCTATGGCGCTATCTTGATCGTGATGCTGGGCTTGTTCTTCGCCCAAATCGCGAGCGTTGATCCTGCCGGCCTAAGTGTTCTGCGTGACCGAAACCAACTGTTTAGAGTCAATAACCAAGGGTTGGTTGAAAACACCTACACCTTGAAAGTGATCAACAAGACTCAACAAGAGCAAGAGTACAAACTCGATGTTAGCGGACTGCCCGATTCTATCTGGTATGGTAAACAGACGATTACTGTCGATCCAGGCGAGGTTTTGAACCTACCTATCAGTTTGGGCGCCGCCCCAGAAAAACTGAGCTCACCAGTTTCGACAATTCAGTTTATACTCTCGGATAATGAAGAGTTTACGATGGAAGTCGAAAGCCGCTTTATCAAGAAGCTCTGATACCCGCACCGTAGTGCTTGGTATAACAACCCAATAAATGGAAAAAGGCTCAGTAATGAGCCTTTTTTATTCTATGACGATGCAAGCCTTTAACTTTGATAACCTGACTCCTGACTTCATGTGGTACGCACTGGAGAGCATCGGAGTTCGCGCTGAATCCGGGCTTCTCGCTCTCAACAGTTACGAAAACCGTGTCTATCAGTTCACCGATGAAGACCGTAAGCGCTACGTCGTTAAGTTTTACCGTCCACAACGCTGGAACAAGGCACAGATCCAAGAAGAGCATGACTTCGCACTCGAGCTTATCGAACAAGAGATGCCGGTTGCGCCTCCAATGCGAATCAACGGTGCAACCTTACATGAATACCAAGGCTACCTATTTGCACTATTTGAAAGTGTTGGCGGCAGACAGTATGAAGTTGACAATCTAGATCAATTGGAAGGCGTAGGACGCTTTCTTGGTCGTATTCATAAAGCCAGCGCGGGAAGAACATTCCAGCATCGCCCGACCATCAGCTTAGATGAATACCTTTATCAGCCACGTAAGATTCTAGAGAACTCTCAGTTTATCCCGACGCACCTAGAAAATGCCTTCTTCAATGACGTTGACCTTCTGATCAAAGAGCTAGAGAGCCAGTGGCCGAGCAACATTGAGAATATCCGCCTGCACGGTGACTGCCACCCTGGCAATATTTTGTGGCGCGATGGGCCAATGTTCGTCGATCTTGATGACGCACGTAACGGCCCTGCGATACAAGATCTGTGGATGCTGCTCAATGGCGAGCGCCAAGATAAGCTGATGCAACTGGATATTTTGCTAGAGAGTTACCAAGAGTTTTGCGATTTTAATACCGCACAACTGAAACTAATCGAACCACTACGCGGTCTACGTATGGTGCATTACATGGCATGGTTGGCGAAACGATGGCACGATCCTGCGTTTCCTCTGGCCTTCCCGTGGTTTAATGATCCGAAATATTGGGAGCAACAAGTACTTGCTTGTAAAGAGCAAATTGCTACCCTGCAAGAGCCACCACTTTCGTTAATGCCTCAGTGGTAACAGCAATCGCAACATACAACTAGATAAAAATTCAAACATAATGGAGATTGGATAAATGAAAAAGCTATTCGCATTTTTCTCATTGATCATGTTGAGCCTTACCGCTCACGCTGCGAAATTTAACGAAGGTGAACACTACAAAGTTCTCGACCTAGAAGCATCAAAAAAACCAATGGTGACAGAGTTCTTCTCTTTTTACTGCCCACACTGTAATAGCTTTGAGCCAATCATCCAGCAGCTAAAACAACAGCTACCTAAAGACGCTAAGCTACAGAAGAACCATGTTTCATTCATGGGTGGCAACATGGGTCTGCCAATGAGCAAAGCTTACGCGACAATGATTGCACTGAAAGTTGAAGATAAAATGGTGCCAGTGATGTTTAACCGCATCCACACAATGAACAAGCCACCACGTGATGAAGAAGAACTGCGTCAAATCTTCCTAGACGAAGGCGTTGATGCGAAGAAATTCGATGCTGCGTATAACGGCTTTGCTGTAGATTCTATGGTTCGTCGCTTCGACAAAGCATTCAAAGACAGCGGCCTTTCAGGTGTACCCGCTGTTGTGGTTAACAACCGCTACCTAGTAGAAGCTCAAGGTATCAACTCTCTTGATGAGTACTTCGAGCTCGTGAACTTCTTATTAAAGAAGTAAGCCATTGATGAAAGGAAGCTTCGGCTTCCTTTTTTTTTGCTAGTTCAAAAATCATTATTGATAAATAATTAACCTGGAAGTTTAAAGCTTTACTGCTATTAATAACCCGTCCTAAGAACCGGTGGGCAAGGAGCCCTTGAATGAAAATAAAAATAACTCTCTTGGCATTGAGCGTTGCGGCTTCTCCCGCTTTTGCCAAGCTTGCAGACCAACAAGGTTTCAGTGGTGAAATCTCTCTCAATACCGGGGTTACCTCTTCCACCTCGAACTTTAATACCGATGCTGATAGCAATCTTTCATCCACAGATCAGAAGGCTTCTTCGGAAAGCTCTTTTCTGGTTGCTCCTTTAGGTAGTGTTGCTTATACCTTTGGTGAAAAGCTAAACCATCAGGTATACACAGGTACCGCGCGAGATGATGTAGCAACAGGTACTGTAGTTCTCGAAGTCGGTTACAAATACCAACTTGAGTCAGGCATGGTGATCGACGCTTCACTGCTGCCAACCATTATGTCTGGTGAAACTTGGGCTGATCCATACAACACCACATCAGCTCGCACCAAGACCGATGAAACTGGCAATGCGTTTCGTTTGAAGCTAAGCAACATTGCGGGCTCAGCTTTCTCGCTAGACATGGCCTATGCGACCAAAGATGTCGACAAGGATGATATTCAAGATCAAGAGCTCAAACGAGATGCCAATACTCTCTACTTGAAAGGTCAATATCGCCTGCCACTTAGTCGTACCATGATGCTTATTCCATCCGTCATCTATCAAACACGTGATGCTGATGGTAAAGCTGAATCTTACGACCAATTCGGTGGTGAGGTAAGCTTGTTTGGTGGCATGGGGCGTCACAAGTACGCACTAACAGCGGGTTACAACCAACGCTCTTACGATGCGAGCAACCCGATCTACGACAAGAAACGCAGCGACGACAATATCAACCTATTCGCCGCCTATGAGTATGATCAATTCATGGATTGGGAAAACTGGTCGTTTATTTCACTGGCAGGCTACGGCACCAGCGACTCGAACATTACCTTCTACGACGAGTCTCAATATATAGTTTCAGTTGGCTTGAACTACAAGTTCTAACCTTAGCGAGTATGAACTGCAATCCAACGAAAGCCTGCATCTAAGCAGGCTTTTTCTGCTTGCTAGACAGCTTGAGCCGTGAGTTGTTTCAGCAAGCGATCCATCGCGCGATAGCCTAGCGCTTCTGATAGATGTTTCTTTTCGATCTGCTCGTTACCGTCAAGGTCGGCAATGGTTCGTGCCACCTTAATAATTCGATGATAAGCACGAATCGATAAACCCAAGCGATGTAGTGCTGTCTCAAGAAACTCTGCATCTTCGCGTCGCAGTGGGCAATACTTCTCAATTTCTCGGCTACCTAACAGTGCATTCGATTTATGGTTGCGAGATAGCATTAACTCTCGCGCCTGCCTAACCCTTTGCTTAACTACTTGAGTGGTTTCACCGCGATCACCGCCTTCGGCCAACATTCCTTTTGGCAACAGAGGTATCTCCAATGACATATCGAACCTATCCAGCAAGGGCCCAGATAAGCGATTGAGGTAACGCAGGATGATCTGTGGGTTGGCGCGCGCCTGGTTACCTTCGTAATAACCCGTTGGACTTGGGTTAAGTGCACCGACCAATTGAAAACGCGCAGGAAAACGAGTCTTGCCCGCAGCACGGGAGATAATGATCTCGCCCGACTCTAGTGGCTCTCGTAATGAATCAAGCACCTTGCGCTCAAACTCCGGCATCTCATCTAAGAACAATAAGCCGTTATGCGCTAAAGAGATCTCTCCGGGGCGAGGCACCGAACCACCACCCACTAATGCCGCCATTGAACTGGAATGGTGAGGAGAGCGAAAAGGTCGTTGCTTCCAGTTGTATTGATTGATTTCTTGTTGCGTTAACGAGGCCACCGACGCGGTTTCCATCGCTTCGTCATCACTCATTTCAGGTAATAGGTCACGCAGTCGAGAAGCGAGCATAGTTTTTCCGGTTCCGGGTGGGCCAAGAAACAATAAGTTATGATTCCCAGCAGCGGCTATCTCTAGAGCTCGCTTTCCTTGTTGTTGGCCGATAATATCTTGTAGGTCGCGAAGCACTGAAACATCAGCCTGATGATGTTCCGTTCTATATAGCCCAAGCTGAGCCTGTCCACACATGTCAGCACAAACCTCCAACAAGGTTTGTGCAGATTTATGCGCTCCCTTGCCCACCAGCGCAGCCTGATCACCGTTATGATGTGGGACAACTAAGCATCGCTCTACACTGTCGGCGGCTAACGTCGCAGGCAAAACGCCCTTTACCGAGCGAAGTTCTCCTGACAATGCCAACTCACCGATAAATTCATGTTGAGCTATTTTTGATGTCGGAAGCTGATCTGACGCCACCAAAATCCCAAGCGCGATGGGCAGGTCAAAACGGCCACCTTCTTTGGGCAAATCGGCTGGGGCGAGATTGACCGTGATTCTTTTCGATGGAAACTCAAAGCGAGAATTGATGATCGCGCTTCTCACTCGGTCTTTAGATTCCTTGACCGTTGTTTCAGGTAGACCCACCAGCGTGAAGCCAGGCATTCCGTTGCTTATATGCACCTCAACGGTCACTTCTGGCGCCTCTACACCCACACTAGCTCGGCTATGAATTATCGCGAGTCCCATAACTTTCCTTTGTCTTTGATTTAAAAGTATTCGCTCTGGATATTCGTTGCTCACCAAAGCGATAAGGTTGTTATATAGCTTGGTGGAATGGTATTTTAATGTGAAAAAAGAATGACATTTCCCTTGTCATGCAGCAGATTTGTGTGATAACACTAGAGATGTAGACATTTACTGAAGACAATAAACGAGAAAACTCGAATATTATGATTTTTAACGCTCGCATTTACGCACTGATTAACCTGATTATCGTAGTCATTATTAAGACTGCGCGGGGGCGAGTGGGAAGAAAGTAACCACGAATTAGAAAAAACCCCCGCACTGACAAGTCCGGGGGTTTTTTCTAATTTAAACATTCGATTTTTATATTTTTGAGCATTTTCGGCTTTGCCGATTTACAGGAAGAATGGGAGCACAAGATGTGCAGAGACAAAGGAAACAGTTACCAAAATAAAGGTAATACGGGAGAATTCCGATGAAAGGCGCAGAACTAGTCGTATCCGCACTCAAGCAACAAGGAATTGAGACCGTATTTGGTTACCCCGGTGGTGCCATCATGCCAATCTACGATGCACTCTATGACGGCGGGGTTGAACATATCCTATGTCGCCATGAGCAAGGCGCCGCTATGGCCGCGATCGGCATGGCTAGAGCAACACAAGATGTCGCTGTTTGTATGGCAACCTCGGGACCAGGTGCAACCAACCTAGTCACTGGCCTTGCTGATGCCTTTATGGATTCAATCCCATTGGTTGCTATCACAGGTCAGGTTGCAAGTTCCCACATTGGTACCGATGCATTCCAAGAAATGGATGTGATTGGTATGTCTCTGTCATGTACTAAACACAGCTACCTAGTAACTGATATTGAAGAGCTAGCTCCAACCCTCGCTGAAGCGTTTGTGGTAGCAAAGTCTGGCCGCCCTGGCCCGGTTATCGTCGATATCGCTAAAGACGTTCAACTAGCAGAAGCACCTGTTAACGCTCTTCCTGAATTTACTCCACCCGCAATTCCTGTTGCGACAACTGATGCCATTGAACAGGCACAGTACTTTTTGTCTCAAGCGACCCGTCCTGTTTTATACGTAGGTGGTGGTGTTCAACTTGCTAAAGCAACCGATGCGGTTCGTGAGTTTTTACGCCTAAACCCAATGCCAGCAGTAAGCACACTGAAAGGCTTGGGCACTATCGAACGTGACGACCCACACTACCTTGGCATGCTGGGTATGCACGGCACTAAAGCCGCTAACCTTGTGGTTCAAGAGAGTGACCTGTTGATTGTTGTCGGTGCTCGTTTTGATGACCGAGTAACTGGCAAACTCGATACCTTTGCGCCGCATGCTAAGGTTATCCATATCGATATCGATGCCGCTGAGTTCAGCAAACTGCGTCTTGCCAATGCGCCAATTCGCGGTGACATCAACAAGATCATGCCTCAACTAGAGCTAAGCCAAGACATCTCCTCTTGGGTTCATCACTCTGAAGGTCTTCGTAGCTCATTCAAATGGCGTTACGACCACCCTGGTGATCTGATTTTTGCTCCACTGCTGTTGAAGCAACTGTCAGACATGATGCCAGCAAGCTCTATCGTATCGACTGATGTGGGCCAACACCAAATGTGGGCAGCTCAGCACATTCAGCCTCGCGATCCACAGAACTTCATTACCTCTGCCGGTTTAGGCACCATGGGCTTTGGCTTGCCAGCTGCAATGGGTGCATCGGTTGGGCGTCCTGACGACCAATCTATACTTATCTCTGGTGACGGCTCGTTCATGATGAACATTCAAGAGCTTGGCACATTGAAGCGTCGTCAGATCCCAGTGAAGATGGTACTGCTTAATAACTCTCGTTTGGGCATGGTTCGCCAATGGCAATCGCTGTTCTTTGATGGCCGCCACAGTGAAACTATCTTAGATGACAACCCTGATTTCGTGATGCTCGCGAAAGCGTTCGATATCCCGGGCAAAACCATCACTCGTAAAGAAGAAGTAGAACCAGCATTGAAAGAGATGCTAGAGAGCAAAACCGCTTACCTACTTCATGTTCTTATCGATGAAGAAGAAAACGTATGGCCACTAGTACCGCCAGGTGCTTCAAACAGTGAGATGTTGGAGAACACATAACATGAAAAGATACCTATTAGACATCAAAGCCGATGATAAGCCTGTACTACTAGAGCGTGTTCTTCGTGTTATCCGCCACCGTGGCTTCATTGTTAAGCAAGTTGCGGGCACTCAAAACCACGAAAGCAAAGTGGCGAGTGTTGAGATCATCGTAGACAGTGACCGTCCGATCTCGTTCTTGGTAAACCAAATAGAAAAGCTGTGGGATGTACGTACCGTTGACGTTATCTCGATCAGCCGTAATGAACTGCCAAACAACAACTTACAACAAAAGATAAACGCATAAGGAACCGCAAACATGACAGCTAAAACAGCAGACTATATTTGGTTTAACGGTGAGATGGTTCCTTGGGCAGAGGCGAACGTTCACGTCCTGACTCACGCAATGCACTACGGTACTTCTGTGTTTGAAGGTGTTCGTTGTTACAACACACCAAAAGGGCCGGTTATCTTCCGTCACCCTGAACATGCTAAGCGCCTAAAAGACTCAGCAAAAATCTATCGCTTCCCTATTCCTTACACTGAGGAAGAAATTATGGAAGCGACTCGCGAAACGCTACGCCAAAATAAGCTAGAGTCAGCGTACATCCGCCCTCTAGGTTTCGTAGGTAACGTTGGTTTGGGTGTCTGCCCGCCAGAAAATACTGAGATGGAACTGATCATCGCTGCTTTCCCTTGGGGGTCTTACCTAGGCGAAGAAGCACTAGAAAACGGCGTTGATGCAATGATTTCTAGCTGGAACCGTGCCGCTCCAAACACGATCCCAACCGCAGCAAAAGCCGGTGGTAACTACCTATCTTCACTATTAGTTGGTGGCGAAGCTCGCCGTCATGGTTACGATGAAGGCATCGCACTGAGTGTTGATGGTTACCTTTCTGAAGGGGCTGGTGAGAACATCTTTGTGGTACGTAACGGCGTGCTATCCACACCACCAGCGACCAGTGCGATTCTGCCGGGTATCACGCGTGATTCGATCATGACACTAGCAAAAGACATGGGTTATGAGATCCGTGAAGAGAACATTGCTCGTGAAGCGCTATACCTTGCTGATGAAGTATTCATGACAGGCACAGCGGCGGAAATCGTTCCGGTTCGTAGCGTAGACAAAATTACAGTAGGTGAAGGCAAACGCGGTCCTATCACTGAAAAAGTTCAAGCGGCTTACTTTGGTCTATTCAATGGAACCACTGAAGATAAGTGGGGCTGGTTAGACTACGTTTACCCAGCAGACCAAACTTCAGAAAACCAAACGCAAACAACTAAGTAAGCAACAGCCAAATATTTTATAAGGATTTAAGCAATGCCAATCTATCGTTCAGCAACGACTACCCACGGACGCAACATGGCTGGTGCGCGCGCTTTATGGCGTGCAACTGGCGTTAAAGATGATGACTTCGGTAAGCCAATCATCGCAGTTGTAAACTCTTTCACTCAATTCGTACCAGGCCACGTTCACCTTAAAGATATGGGTCAATTGGTAGCAGGTGAAATCGAGAAAGCGGGCGGTATCGCTAAAGAATTCAACACCATCGCAGTTGATGATGGTATCGCAATGGGTCACGGTGGCATGCTGTACTCACTGCCATCACGTGAGCTTATCGCGGATTCAGTAGAATACATGGTCAATGCACACTGTGCGGATGCGATGGTGTGTATCTCTAACTGTGACAAAATCACTCCGGGAATGATGATGGCAGCAATGCGCCTTAACATCCCAGTGATCTTTGTATCAGGCGGCCCAATGGAAGCGGGTAAAACTAAGCTTTCAGATCAAATCATCAAGCTAGACCTTGTTGACGCAATGATCCAAGGTGCCGATCCAACCATTTCTGATGAGCAAAGTGAGCAAGTAGAGCGTTCTGCATGTCCGACATGTGGTTCATGTTCAGGTATGTTCACGGCTAACTCAATGAACTGTCTAACTGAAGCGCTAGGCCTATCTCAGCCTGGTAACGGTTCTATGCTAGCAACGCACGCTGACCGTGAAGAGCTATTCATCAATGCTGGTAAGCGTATCGTTGACCTGACTAAGCGTTACTACGAGCAAGATGACGCATCAGCACTGCCTCGTAACATCGCGAACCGCGCAGCCTTTGAAAATGCAATGGCTCTAGATATCGCAATGGGTGGCTCGAGTAACACCGTTCTTCACCTATTGGCAGCAGCTCAAGAAGGTGAAGTCGACTTTGATATGGGTGATATCGACGAGATGTCTCGCCGCGTTCCACACCTATGTAAGGTTGCGCCTTCAACACCTAAATACCACATGGAAGACGTTCACCGCGCTGGTGGTGTTATGGCTATCCTAGGTGAACTAGACCGCGCAGGCCTACTGAACAACCAAACTCGCACTGTACTTGGCCTAAGCATGCAAGAGCAGCTAGCTCAATACGACATCATGCAGACAGAAGACGAAGCGGTACTTAAGTTCTTCCGCGCGGGCCCAGCAGGTATTCGTACCACCAAAGCCTTCTCACAAGATTGCCGTTGGGATCGTCTTGATGACGACCGTAAAGAAGGTTGTATCCGTACTAAAGAGAATGCATTCAGCCAAGAAGGTGGCCTAGCCGTACTTTCAGGCAACATCGCCGTTGACGGTTGTATCGTTAAGACAGCAGGTGTTGATGAAGAGAACCTGAAATTCCAAGGTCCTGCTATCGTATTTGAAAGCCAAGATAGTGCTGTTGATGGCATCTTAGGTGGCAAAGTGAAAGCGGGCGAAGTGGTTGTTATTCGTTACGAAGGTCCTAAAGGTGGTCCGGGCATGCAAGAAATGCTTTACCCAACCACTTACCTAAAATCTATGGGTCTAGGCAAGTCTTGTGCTCTATTAACAGATGGTCGTTTCTCGGGTGGTACATCGGGTCTGTCTATCGGTCACGCTTCTCCAGAAGCAGCAAGTGGCGGTGTGATTGGTCTAGTAAACACTGGCGATATCATCACTATCGACATCCCTAGCCGTTCGATCACACTTGATGTGCCTGAAGCTGAACTAGAAGCGCGTCGTGTTAAGCAAGACGCACTAGGCTGGAAACCAGAAAACCGTCAGCGTGAAGTGTCTTTCGCACTGAAAGCTTACGCAAGCATGGCGACCAGTGCCGACAAAGGCGCAGTGCGTGATAAGTCTAAGCTAGAGGGCTAGTCTATGAGTGATGACACGGTCAGTCCCCAAAAACAAACTGGCGCAGATTATTTGCGTCAGATCCTGAGAGCGCCAGTTTACGAAGCCGCAATCGTGACACCTCTGCAAGAGATGCCTCGCTTAAGTGCTCGCATTGGTAATCAGGTTCAGCTAAAGCGTGAAGACCGTCAGCCGGTCCACTCGTTCAAGCTACGTGGTGCCTACAACATGGTATCAAGCCTTTCAGAGCAACAGAAAGCCGCAGGTGTGATTGCAGCATCGGCAGGTAACCATGCTCAAGGTATGGCGCTGTCCGGTTCTAAGCTTGGTATTCAAACCACGATTGTGATGCCAAAAACCACACCAGACATCAAGGTTGATGCGGTACGTGGCTTTGGCGGTAACGTAGTTCTACACGGCAGCAACTTTGATGAAGCTAAAGCTGAAGCAGAACGCCTTTCCGCTGAACATGGCTACACCTTTGTGCCTCCATTCGATCACCCATTGGTGATCGCCGGACAGGGCACCATGGGTATGGAAATGCTTCAGCAAAATGGTCACATGGATTACATCTTTGTGCCTGTCGGTGGTGGTGGTTTGGCTGCGGGTGTTGCCGTGCTAGTTAAGCAATTGATGCCGGAAATAAAAGTCATCGCGGTTGAACCTGAAGATTCATCTTGCTTGAAAGCAGCACTGGATGCCGGTGAGCCAGTAGTACTGGATCAAGTCAGCATGTTTGCCGATGGCGTTGCGGTTAAGCGCATTGGTGAAGAGACATTCCGTCTGTGTCAGCAGTACATCGATGGTCACATTGCCGTGTCTAGCGATGAGATCTGCTCTGCGGTCAAAGACATCTTTGAAGACACTCGTGCGATTGCCGAGCCTTCTGGTGCGCTTGCTCTGGCTGGTTTAAAGAAGTTTGCAGAGCAGAACCAACTGCAAGGCAAACAACTGGCAACTGTACTTTCTGGTGCTAATACCAACTTCCATGGTCTGCGTTATGTCTCTGAACGTTGTGAACTAGGTGAGAAGCGAGAAGGTCTACTTGCGGTTACGATTCCAGAGCGACAAGGTGCCTTCCTAGAGTTCTGTAATATTATTGGTGGTCGAGCGGTAACTGAGTTTAACTACCGCCACAACGACGAAAGCCTAGCGAATATCTTCGTTGGTGTACGCCTACAAGGTGGTCAAGAAGAACTCGAACACATCATCAATGACTTACGTGAGGGCGGCTACCCGGTTGTCGATCTCTCTGATGATGAGATGGCAAAACTGCACATTCGTTACATGATTGGTGGCAAACCATCAAAACCATTGAAAGAGCGCCTATACAGCTTCGAGTTTCCTGAATACCCAGGAGCATTGATTAAGTTCCTTGATACCTTAGGTACCCATTGGAATATCAGCCTGTTCAACTACCGTAACCACGGCGCTGATTACGGCCGTGTATTGTGTGGATTCGAACTGGATGATGATGATTTAGCTCAGTTCTCAACACATCTACGAGAGCTTGGCTATCAGTGTAAAGATGAAACCGATAACCCTTCCTACAAGTTCTTCTTGTCATAAGAGTTAACGACCGAATCAAAAAAGAGCGAGTATTTACTCGCTCTTTTTATTGGTGCTGATTCAGCTCAAGCTTGAAAAGGATCTTCTTGTAAACAGATCATTAGATCGCCTTGCGATGATCCAACCAATCTTGGTGAAGTTGCTCACTCGATCCTAGGTACTTCACCATCCATTCGATCAGTTTATGGTTATCGTCTTTTCGCCATACCAAACAACAATGACTCTGCGGACTCGGTTCAGGCAGTATTTTCTCCACCAGCAAGCCTTGTTCGATAATTGGCGCGGCAATGTGCCTCGGCATATAACCCACCCCTACTCCATTTTTAAGGCATTCAATTGCGCTATACCAATTGGGTAACAACAGGCGTCTTTGATTCGAAAAGTGTCCTGTGTGTCGCTTAGGCAGTACACTAGAAGTATCATCCAAACATATTGCTGGGTATTGGCTAACAAACACTTCATTAAGGTTTTGCTCACGGACGCATGGGTGACTTGGCGACATCACAAATGCCCAATCTAAACGCCCCATATCCTTTACTTCGAAGTCGCCACCGACCGGAATCGCCGAAGTGGCTCCAATGACGACATCAGCCCTGCCCTGTGCAATGGCTTCCCAAGAACCATTAAACACTTCCATGTTGATCTGCAGCTCAGCGAACTCAAAGGTTTGATAAAACTCTTCAATCATCGGCTTCATCTTATCGAGCTTAACCACGTTATCGAGCGTTAGGCGCAAGGTTTTCTTCCAACCACGTGCCGCTCGGCGAGTCTGGGCACTGACCTCCTCCATCTGTCTCAGTAACGCACGTGCCTCTTCAATGAACAATTCACCTGCCGGTGTCAGCTCTACTTTTCTTGGTAAACGTCTGAAAAGTAGAACATCCAGTTCTTGCTCAACCTGCCTAACACCGTAGCTGATCGCCGATGGTACTTTGTGCAATTGTTCTGCCGCCGCAGTAAAACTGCCTAAGCGAGCAACCGTATCGAGCATTTCTAAAGAAGATTTAGAGAACATAAGCCTTCAAATTTTTTGATTGATAACCACATATTTTAGCGTTTTATTTTATCAGGTCTGAAAAATAGAATGTCAGCATAAATAAACAGGGGCTTTCACTTCTGTATATCAAACAATTTTTTTGATGATAAAAACATCATTACCTTTAGCTTAATGGCATCTTATGAATATTTCTAAATTTCAATTGGTCTACCTTGCAGTTCTTTCAATGCTTGGCTTTATTGCGACCGATATGTACCTTCCTGCATTTAAGGCAATGGAAGTTGATTTCGCAACCGGCCCAGAGCAGATTGCCCTGTCTTTAACGGTATTCCTTGGCGGTATGGCAATGGGTCAGCTTCTTTGGGGTCTGGCGAGTGACAAGTATGGTCACCGTAATACGCTGGCGGTTGGTCTTGTTATCTTTACTGCAGCTTCATTCGGCTTAGCATTCAGCACCGAGGTATGGCATCTACTGACACTGCGCTTCATTCAAGCGATCGGCGTATGTGCTCCTGCGGTAATCTGGCAAGCAATGGTTATCAAGCGTTACTCACAAAGCAGTAGCCAACAAATTTTTGCAACCATCATGCCTTTGGTTGCGCTATCTCCTGCATTAGCACCTCAGCTAGGTGTGTTACTGGCGGATAGCTTTGGCTGGCACAGCATCTTCATCACATTAACCTTGATGGGTGCACTGCTAGTGGCGACAACAATGGCTCAACCAAAAGAAGCGCCTGAAGTAAAACAGACATCGATTAAGACAGACATCAAGATGTTGCTTAAATCAAAGCCTTACATGGGTAATGTCTTAATGTTTGCTTCAGCATCTGCAGCGTTCTTCGCTTACCTAACGGGTATGCCAGAGATCATGGCTCAACTAGGTTATGAAGCAAAAGACATCGGTTTGAGCTTTATCCCACAAACAATCGCGTTCATGGCGGGTGGTTACTTCGGTAAGCAAGCAGTGAAGAAATATGGCGATGGCGTTGTACTAAGAAACCTTATCGGTTTGTTCAGTGTAGCGGCGATGCTTATCTTTATCGCATCACAGTGGGAACTGACGTCAATCTGGCCTCTACTTGCGCCTTTCTGTTTGATTGCTGTCGCAAACGGCGCACTTTACCCAATCGTAGTAAACCGTGCTCTATCAAGCGCTAAACAAAGCCCAGCAACAGCTGCTGGTCTACAAAACAGCCTACAAATCAGTATCAGTGGCCTATCAAGTGCATTGGTCGCGGCAATGGCTAGCCAAGCACTAAGCGCGACGGGTATTGCCGTTGTGATCTGTTTGGGTGCGTTGTGGGTTGGCTATATTGTTTCGAACAAAGAGCTTTCTGAACACTTCGCGACACCTGACAACTCTCGAGTAGTCGCTGACGAGAAACAAGACTAGTTTCTAAGTTAACGAAAACAAAAAAGAGCGAGATTACTCGCTCTTTTTTTATATCTAGATAAATAAGAAAAAGCCAGTAGCAGTACTACTGACTTTCATTTAAATCATCTTATTTATTAAGAGACTACTTTTTCTTAGTCGGACGCTGCCAGTCAGCAATCTTACGTTCTTTCGCACGGCTGATAACCAGCTCATTTTCAGAAACATCGCGTGTTACGGTAGAGCCAGCTCCAACGGTAGCACCATTACCAATCGTAACAGGCGCGATTAATTGGCTGTCTGAACCAACGAATACGTCATCACCAATAATGGTCTTAAACTTATTCGCCCCATCGTAGTTACAAGTAATTGCACCCGCACCCACGTTTACGCGCTGACCAATTTCAGCATCCCCAAGATAAGTCAGGTGGTTGGCTTTAGAGCCTTCGCCAAGGCGAGTGTTCTTCACTTCAACAAAGTTACCGACGTGCGAATCGTTACGCATGTCTGCACCAGGGCGTAGGCGAGTAAATGGACCAACCGTACAGTCTTCACCAACAGTCGCTCCTTCGATTACGCTGTATGGACGAATAACTGTGTTGTCATCGATCTCACAGTCTTTCAGCACGCAGCCAGTGCCGATAACCACGTTATCGCCAATGCTTACGCTGCCTTCGATGATAACGTTAGTATCAATCTCAACGTCCATACCGCACTGCAGTTCACCACGCAGATCAAAGCGGCTTGGGTCGCGTAGCATCACGCCTTGCTTCAATAGCTTATCGGCTTGCGTAGCTTGGTAAGCGCGCTCTAGGCGAGCCAGTTGCGAACGATCGTTAACGCCTTCCACTTCAATTGGGCTTACTGGGTGTACCGCTTCAACTGCACGACCTTCGTCGTGAGCCGCAGCGATAACGTCAGTCAGGTAATATTCACCCTGTGCGTTGTCGTTGCTTAGACCTGACAACCAGCGCTTCAGATCGCCACCAGTCGCCACCATAACGCCGGTATTGATCTCTTTGATAAGCTTCTGCTCATCCGTTGCATCTTTCTGTTCAACGATAGCCACAACAGGGCCATTACGACGAATAATACGTCCGTAGCCCATCGGGTTGTCTAACACGACAGTAAGTAGCGCGATGCCACCGTTTGGTTGAGCGTCTAATAGGTTTTCAATGGTTTCAGGTGAGATTAGTGGAACATCACCGTAGAGCACCAATACTTTTTCATCATCAGCGAAATGTGCAGATGCTTGATCCACAGCGTGACCTGTGCCGAGCTGTTCAGCTTGCAGTGCCCAGTTTACAGATTCTTCAGCTAAGGTAGCCTTCATCTGATCACCACCGTGGCCGTAAACCAGGTTGATGTTTTGAGCGCCTAGACCATTACATGTATCGATAACATGTTTCACCATTGGCTTACCCGCAAGTGTGTGCAGAACCTTTGGTGTGTTTGAATACATGCGAGTGCCTTTGCCCGCCGCGAGAATTACCGCGCTAAACTTCATTGTAAACCTATCCAACGTTATTTTTATTAAGCCGATATTGTAACCGTTTTTGGGCAAAAAATTAAATCGCAATAACCATTTAACCAGTAGTGATACGTAAAAGAAGCATTTTTGAGAATCTAAAAATGCAAAAAGGCGACCCTTAGGTCGCCTTTATCTCAGAGTCTGTAATCTTAAAAAGATTAACGACGCTGTTTTGTCAGTTCGATAACTCGTAACTGAGCAATGGCTTTAGCCAGTTCACCGGCCGCTTGTGCGAAGTCTATGTCGCCATGCTGATTTTGGATATTCTCCACAGCCTTGCGCTTAGCTTCTTCCGCCTTTGCTGCGTCTAGCTCTTCACCACGGATAGCTGTATCAGCCAGTACAGTTGCTGTACCAGGCTGAACTTCTACCATACCACCAGAAACATAAATGATTTCTTCGTGGCCGTGCTGCTTAACAATACGCACCATGCCAGGCTTGATAGCGGTCAGCAGTGGACAGTGACCATGGAAAATACCAAGTTCACCCTCACTACCGGTCACCTGAAACGTCTCAACAAGGCCTGAGAAAATTTGTTTCTCTGCACTTACAACGTCTAGGTGAAAGGTTATTGCTGCCATATCGCCTCCTAGTTAGCCTTATAGCTTCTTAGCATTCTCGATAGCTTCGTCAATTGCACCACAGTACATGAACGCTTGCTCTGGAATGTCATCGTATTCACCAGATAGAAGACCTTGGAAGCCACGTAGAGTCTCTTTAAGAGGTACGTAAATGCCTGGGTCACCTGTAAATACTTCCGCTACGTGGTAAGGCTGAGTTAGGAACTTCTCAATCTTACGAGCACGAGATACAACTTGCTTATCTTCTTCAGATAGCTCGTCCATACCTAGGATAGCAATGATATCTTTCAGCTCTTTATAGCGCTGAAGAGTAGACTGAACGCCACGAGCGATGTCGTAGTGCTCTTGTCCAACTACCAATGGATCCAGTTGACGTGAAGTAGAATCTAGCGGGTCGATCGCAGGGTATAGACCCATAGATGCGATGTTACGGTTAAGTACAACCGTTGCATCCAAGTGAGCGAACGTTGTTGCTGGAGACGGGTCAGTCAAGTCATCCGCAGGTACGTATACCGCCTGTACAGACGTGATAGAACCAGCTTTAGTTGACGTGATACGCTCTTGTAGAACACCCATTTCTTCAGCCAGTGTAGGTTGGTAACCTACCGCAGAAGGCATACGACCTAGAAGTGCTGATACTTCAGTACCTGCTAGTGTGTAACGGTAGATGTTATCAACGAACAGTAGAACGTCACGACCTTCGTCACGGAAGCGCTCTGCCATTGTTAGGCCAGTCAGGGCAACACGTAGACGGTTACCTGGTGGCTCGTTCATCTGACCGTAAACCATCGCTACTTTTGATTCTTCAGGTTTTTCGATGTTTACAACACCTGCTTCCTGCATCTCAAAGTAGAAATCGTTACCTTCACGAGTACGCTCACCTACACCTGCAAATACAGATAGGCCTGAGTGTTGAAGTGCGATGTTGTTGATAAGTTCCATCATGTTAACGGTCTTACCTACACCAGCACCACCGAATAGACCGATTTTACCACCCTTAGCGAATGGACAAATCAAGTCGATTACTTTAACACCAGTTTCTAGAAGAGCTGTCTCGTTAGACTGCTCTTCGTAGCTTGGAGCTTCACGGTGAATGGCGTAATGCTCTTCAGCACCAATCTCGCCACACTCATCAATCGCGTCACCTAGGACATTCATGATACGACCCAATGTCTTAGTACCTACTGGTACTGAGATTGGAGCGCCAGTATTTTCAACTGTCAAACCACGACGTAAACCATCAGAGCTACCCATTACGATTGCGCGAACTACGCCACCGCCAAGTTGTTGCTGAACTTCAAGAACTAGACGTTCTTGTACTTCATTAACATTCAGAGCGTCGTATACACGAGGTACTTCACCCTGTGGGAACTCTACGTCGACTACCGCACCGATGATCTGTACGATCTTACCTGTAGCCATCGTTAATCCTCTAACTATTTAGTTTTACCTAAGCTTAAACCGCAGCTGCGCCTGAAACGATCTCAGAAAGTTCTTGTGTAATTGCCGCTTGACGCGCTTTGTTGTACACAAGTTCTAAGTCATCAATAATGTCACCAGCGTTATCTGTTGCTGATTTCATAGCAATCATTCGAGCCGCTTGCTCACAAGCAAGGTTCTCGACCACACCTTGATATACTTGAGATTCGACGTAGCGAACCAGTAGTGCATCTAGTAGTGGTTTTGGCTCAGGCTCATAAATGTAGTCCCAAGCATGATCGCGTTTCATGTCTTCGCTGTCTGATTTAGGCAAAGGAAGTAATTGATCGATCGTTGGTTCTTGTACCATAGTGTTTTCAAACTTGTTGAACACTACGAACAGGCGATCCAATTCGCCTTCATCATATTTCTTCAGCATAACGCTTACAGAGCCAATCAAGTCTTCAAGGCTTGGGCGATCGCCCAGACCAGAAACTTGAGCTGCTACTTTCGCGCCGCTGTTGTTGAAAAATGCTGTCGCTTTTGAACCTACAATTGCAAGTTCAACGTCAGCACCTTTCTCAGACCAATCTTTCATGTCGTTCATGGCTTTTTTGAACAAGTTAATGTTCAAACCACCACAAAGACCACGGTCTGTAGAAACGATGATGTAACCAACACGTTTGGCTTCACGTTCCTCAAGATAAGGATGCTTATACTCGAGGCTACCATTAGCCAAATGACCGATCACTTTACGCATTGTTTCTGCATATGGACGAGTAGCTTCCATTGCGTCTTGAGAACGACGCATTTTTGAAGCTGCTACCATTTCCATTGCTTTCGTAATCTTCTGTGTGCTTTTAACACTACCGATTTTATTACGTATCTCTTTTGCGCCGGCCATCGTTACTCTCCGTTAATGGTATGAGGTGGCCCTAAGACCACCTACCAATTACCAGGTCTGGGTTGCCTTGAAATCGTCAACAAGCTTCTTCAGCTCAGCTTCGATTTCTTTATTGAAAGCACCCGTTGTGTCGATCTGTGTTGCTAGATCGGCATATTGACCACGAGCAAACGACAGTAAAGCAGCTTCAAAGTCTAGAACTTTAGAAAGTTCAACGTCTTGAAGGTATCCACGCTCTGCAGCGAAGATTACTAGAGCTTGGTCAAATACAGACATAGGAGCGTATTGCTTCTGCTTCATCAGTTCTGTAACTTTTTGACCGTGGTCTAGCTGCTTCTTAGTCGCTTCATCAAGATCCGAAGAGAACTGAGCAAATGCTGCAAGTTCACGGTATTGAGCTAGAGCAGTACGGATACCGCCAGATAGCTTCTTGATGATTTTAGTCTGCGCCGAACCACCTACACGAGAAACTGAGATACCAGGGTCAACAGCTGGACGTACGCCCGCGTTGAATAGCTCAGTTTGTAGGAAGATCTGACCATCGGTAATCGAGATTACGTTCGTCGGTACGAATGCAGATACGTCACCAGCTTGCGTTTCGATGATAGGAAGAGCAGTTAAAGAACCCGTCTTGCCTTTCACTTCGCCTTTAGTGAATTCTTCTACGTAGTGTTCGCTTACACGAGCAGCACGCTCTAGTAGACGAGAGTGAAGGTAGAAAACATCACCTGGGAACGCTTCACGACCTGGTGGACGCTTAAGTAGTAGCGAGATTTGACGGTAAGCTACAGCTTGCTTAGATAGGTCATCATAAACAATCAGTGCATCTTCACCGCGATCACGGAAGTATTCGCCCATCGCACAACCAGCATACGGTGCAAGGTATTGCAGCGCTGCAGATTCAGAAGCCGATGCAACAACAACAACAGTGTTTGCTAGTGCGCCGTGCTCTTCTAGTTTGCGAACTACGTTAGCAATAGTCGACGCTTTTTGGCCGATAGCTACGTAGATAGAGAAAATACCAGAATCTTTTTGGTTAATAATCGCATCGATCGCCATTGCTGTTTTACCAGTCTGACGGTCACCGATTACTAGTTCACGTTGACCACGACCGATAGGGATCATTGAGTCAACAGACTTGTAACCAGTTTGAACAGGTTGATCTACCGATTTACGGTCGATTACACCTGGTGCGATAATTTCTACAGGCGAAGTCAATTTAGCTTCGATTGGACCTTTACCATCAATTGGCTCACCTAGCGTGTTTACAACACGACCAAGCATTTCAGGACCTACTGGTACTTCTAGAATACGACCAGTACCTGTAACTTTCATGCCTTCCTGTAGGTCAGCATACGGGCCCATTACAACAGCACCAACCGAATCACGGTTCAAGTTCAGTGCTAGAGCGTAACGGCCACCCGGTAGTTCGATCATTTCACCTTGCATCACGTCCGCTAGGCCGTGGATGCTAAGGATGCCATCGCTTACAGAAACGATAGTACCTTCATTGCGAGCTTCACTAACAACGTCGAAAGATTCAATACGTTGTTTAATTAGATCGCTAATTTCAGTGGAATTAAGTTGCATGCTCCAATCCCCATTAAGACTGCAATGCATCGCTCAGGCGGTCTAAACGACTGCGCGCTGAGTTATCGATGACTAGGTCTCCGGCTCGAATAATAACTCCACTAAGTAGAGTCTCATCTATACTGCAATTCAGCTGAACTTTGCGCGCAAGGCGCAGTTCCAATTTGCTGATAATGCTTGTGCGTTGTTCTTCAGAAAGTTCAACAGCTGAAGTAACTTCAACGTCGATCTCTTTCTCATACTCTTTTTTGAGTATAAAGAACTCTTTACAAACATCAGGAAAAGCCATTAAGCGGCCATTCTCTGCCATCACTTTAATTAAGTTCTGGCCGAATTCATCAAATTGTTCGCCACAAATTACAATGAATACTTCAGCTAATTTTTCAGCAGTCATAGAACCGCTTAATAAATTGTGAACATCATCATTTTGTGCCACTTCGGCAGCAAAAGTAAGCATTTGACCCCATTGGTCTAGCTCACCTTTATCTACCGCAAAGTCAAACGCTGCTTTAGCATAGGGGCGTGCGATTGTAGTCAAATCAGACATATACAGCCCCTTGCTTTAAAGTTTTGCAGTAATGTTGTTAAGAAGATCATCGTGTACATCTTTATCGATTGTACGCTCAAGGATTTTCTCAGCACCAGCTATAGCCAGAGTTGCGACTTGTTTGCGCAGGTCATCACGGGCACGTGTACGCTCTGCTTCAATTTCTGCTTCAGCTTGCGCTAAGATTTTCTGGCGTTCTGCCTGAGCTTCTTCGCGTGCTTCATCAATAATTTGAGCTTTACGTTTGTTTGCCTGATCAATAACCTCAGTTGCAGTGCGCTTTGCTTCTTTCATTTGCTCAGAAGCGTTGGCTTGTGCCAGGTTCAAGTCTTTAGTAGCGCGTTCAGCGGCTACAAGACCGTCAGCAATTTTTTTCTGACGTTCTTCAATTGCTTGCATGATTGGTGGCCATACATATTTCATGCAGAACCAAACAAACAGTGAAAAAGCAATTGCTTGACCTAGCAGAGTTGCGTTCATATTCACAACAGCTACCCCTCGTTAAGAATCAACTACAAAAATTTAATTAACTATTAAAGAGTTAATTAGCCTGCTAGTTGACCAACAAATGGGTTAGCAAACGTGAATAGTAGTGCGATTACGATACCGATCATTGGAACAGCATCCAGTAGACCAGCGATGATGAACATCTTAACTTGTAGCATTGGAGCCATTTCAGGTTGACGCGCAGCGCCTTCTAGGAATTTACCACCAAGAATAGCAAAACCAATTGCAGTACCTACGGCACAAAGACCAACAATAATAGCAACAGCGATTGCTGAAAAACTTAGTACAGTTTCCATTTACGTTCTCCGATTAACATTAATAGTTAGAATAAAGCTTAAAAATTTTTTAGTGATCACTATCTTCATGAGCCATTGATAAGTAAACGATTGTCAACATCATGAAAACAAACGCTTGAATCAATATAACTAAGATATGGAAGATAGCCCAAGGTAGTGCACCTACCCATTGTAAGTACCACGGTAGCATTGCCGCGATAAGAATAAACACCACCTCACCCGCAAACATATTACCAAATAAACGCATACCTAGAGATAGTGGCTTCGCTAATAACGAAATTACCTCAAGTACCAAGTTAAATGGGATCATGATTGGGTGATTAAATGGATGCAGTGCCAATTCTTTAGCGAATCCGCCTAGGCCTTTCACTTTGATGCTGTAGTAGATCATCAGAGCAAAAACACCCAAAGCCATTGCCATGGTTATATTTACATCAGCTGTAGGAACCACTTTCAAGTAAGGGATACCTAGCCAATGCTCTGCAGGATATGGTAAGAAATCGATAGGCACTAAGTCCATCAAGTTCATAATGATAATCCAGCAGAATATAGTCAGTGCTAGTGGGGCAATCAGAGGGTTGCGACCATGGAAAGTTTCTTTAACGTTGTCGCCAACGAATTCCACTACCATTTCAACAAAACACTGAAGCTTACCAGGTACACCTACTGTTGCTTTCTTAGCGACTGAGCGAAAAACCCAAAGGAATAACATCCCTGTCAACACCGAAAAAAACAGACTGTCTATATGTACGTTCCAGAAACTTGTCTCCTCTACAAGACCAAACTTAGCTAAAGAAAGGTTTTGTAAATGGTGTTCAATGTATCCGGATGCTGTTGGCGCAGCCATAACTCATCCTATTTTTTATTGTTAATGAAAAGCACTGGCGCAAAGATATTAATACCTAGAACCAGTAAATAGGTCAGTTTGAGGGGAATTAATTCCACCTGCATATACATGTAGACAATAGAGAATAGTAGAACTGTGATAAGGATCTTTAGTGCTTCACCTGCATAGAACGACGCCGCAACTAACTTAGTTGCGCGCGCTCCACAAAATAGGAAAGCACACACACAAAAAACCACATTCGCGATGACAAAAATACCGCCACCAACCAATGCAGCAAAACCCCAATCAGGATTAACAGCTAAACCTAACCCTATCGCCACTAATATAACCGCGCTAAGCTCGATCAATAACATTTGCTTTGCAAGCACTCGTCCTGGTCTTGCTAACGCCGCTACCATGTATTCGTTCCTCTTTAAGCCCACTTTACCACTCGCTTAAAAGCGTGCTGAGAAATTGGCGAAAATTATACGTTCAGCCAAATTGATTGCAATAAGAATGCAGCAATCATTTACATTTCTGTATACAAACCGACAACTTTTGTAAGAAATTACTTGTTTATTACATAATTGACCTAAATCAATTATCTCATTTAGTACTCTAGTTTAGCAATAAGTTGCTCTAATTTGTGAGGCTCATCAAGAGTAATTGTCACTTTTGACTTACCGCTAACAGAACGAGTAACTGAAACGTTTGCTTGCAATTTTTCCGTGAGTCTTCGTGAAAGTTCGATGGCCTCAGTGTCTTCGGGCTTCGATTCAGCTTCAACGTCTGGTTTTAAGCACTTTTTGACAAGTTGCTCAGTTTGACGCACGGTCATTTTTTTGGTTGCTGCGGTATTCGCTGCCTCAACCTGGGTAACACCTTCAAGCGCAAGCAGTGCTCTAGCATGCCCCATTTCTAGTTGTTTACTGGAAACTAAACCTTTTACTTCATTTTCGAGCTGATTTAGACGTAATAAGTTACTAACGGTAGCTCTGGATTTACCAATCACATCGGCGACCTGCTGATGTGTCAGTGAAAACTCGTTCTGCAAGCGCTCTAGCGCTTGTGATTCTTCGATAACATTCAGATCTTCACGTTGAATGTTCTCGATCAATGCCATCGCAATCGCGGCCTTGTCTTCTACTCTCTTGATCAAGCATGGAACTTGTTTAAGACCAGCTTGACGAGCCGCTCTCCAACGACGTTCACCAGCAATAATCTCAAATTGGTCGTGCGCTAAAGGGCGTACAACGATCGGTTGGATAATGCCTTGAGATTGTATAGATGCCGCTAACTCTTCTAGCGCTTCCGGCGCAATATCCTTACGCGGTTGATATACACCAGGCTTCAAGCAACCAACAGCCAGTTCAATAAGCTCACCATCAGCCGACAACGCCTGACTATGAGAAGCAACTTGCTGTTTTTCACGAGCCAATGAGCTAGTTGCAAGCAATGCATCTAGCCCTTTTCCTAAACCACGCTTAGACATTGAGCGAATTCCTTTGGTTGGACCTATACTGGGACTTCTTCACGACGCAACATTTCGCCAGCAAGAGCAAGGTAAGCCTTAGCTCCTGCGGAATATTTGTCGTAGTACATTGCTGGCTTGCCGTGACTCGGGGCTTCTGCCAGACGCACATTTCTAGGGATCACAGTTCGGTAGACTTTGCTACCAAAGTGTTTTTTGAGTTGATCAGATACTTCGTTCGATAAGCGGTTGCGAGGATCGTACATAGTACGCAGAAGACCTTCGATCTTCAGGTTCTCGTTTACAACAGCCGCTAGCTTACTGATGGTATCCATCAATGCAGTCAAACCTTCCAAAGCAAAGTATTCACATTGCATAGGAACCAATACGGAGTCGGCCGCAGCCATCGCGTTGATTGTAAGAAGGTTTAATGAGGGCGGGCAATCAATAAAGATGAAATCATAGTTATTACGAATGGGTTCGAGTGCATTTTTTAAACGAACTTCACGAGCAAACACTTCCATCAGCTTGATTTCTGCCGCAGTAACATCACCGTTCGCGGCGATGAGGTCATAATTGCCAGATGTACTCCGGCAAACCACCTCATCAAATGGGGTGTCTTCAACCAACAAATCGTAAGCTGTTGCTTCAACTTGATACTTGTCGACACCGCTCGCCATAGTGGCATTACCTTGAGGATCGAGGTCAACAACCAATATCTTGCGTTTTGTTGCCGCCATTGATGCTGCTAAATTAATGCAAGTTGTTGTTTTTCCTACGCCACCCTTCTGGTTGGCAATTGCTACGATTCTACCCACTATGGCCTCGCTGATTATCCCTGACGCGATAAAGTAACTAGATGACGCTCTCCATCAAGCTCTGGCACTTGCAAAGCTTTAATGTCTGTCACTGAACACCATTCAGGTAACAGGTCGATTTCGTCTCTAGGATGTTGTCCCTTAAGAGCCAAAAATACACCGGATTGCTCTTTAGGTAAATGGTGACACCACTCTACCATGTCTGTCATTGACGCAAATGCACGACTGAGCACTGCATCAAACTTTTCTTCTGGTTGAAATTCTTCAACGCGACTTTGAACCGGTACCACGTTGTCGATACCCAGCTCATGAATCACCTGTTTGATAAAACGAATACGCTTACCTAGGCTGTCTAGCAAGTAAAACTCGCAGTCTGGATTCATGATTGAGAGCGGAATCCCAGGAAGACCAGGTCCCGTACCCACATCGATAAAGCGCTTACCTTGTAAGTGAGTGCTAACAATGATGCTATCTAAGATATGTTTCACCATCATTTCTTGTGGGTCACGAACTGATGTTAGGTTATAAGCTTTGTTCCACTTGTTCAGTAACTCAACGTAGCCAACCAACTGGCCACGTTGTTTTTCAGATACTTCAAGTTCAGTCTGGCCAATAAGGTGATCCAGTTTTTCGCGTAATGCGCTCATTATGCTTCCTCACCTTTTTTCAACAGGCCGTGTTTTTTCAAGTAAACCAACAGAATTGAGATTGCTGCAGGTGTGATACCTGAAATTCGCGAAGCAATACCAATTGAGTCAGGCTTAGCTGTCGTTAGTTTAAGAACCACTTCGTTAGAAAGTCCTTTTACCTTGCTGTAATCGATATCAGCAGGCAGTTTGGTGTTTTCATGACGCAGTGATTTTTCAATTTCGTCTTGTTGACGCTGAATGTAACCATCGTACTTCACTTGGATCTCAACTTGCTCAGACGCTTGTTGATCTTCCAGTGCAGGACCAAAACGATCCAATGCGGTTAACTGTGAATAAGTCATTTCAGGGCGACGAAGAAGATCTTCACCGCTCGCTTCACGAGACATTGGTGTTTTCAGAATTTGGTTCAGTTGATCAATATCTTCAGATTTTGGATTAATCCAAGTCTCTTTCAGACGTTGACGCTCCTTCTCCATGTTTTCCATCTTCTCGTTGAAACGAGCCCAACGAGCGTCATCAACAAGGCCAAGTTCACGCGACTTTTCAGTCAAGCGGATATCGGCGTTGTCTTCACGAAGCAGCAGACGGTATTCCGCGCGAGACGTAAACATGCGGTAAGGTTCTTTGGTACCCATGGTAGATAGGTCGTCGATAAGCACGCCCATGTAAGCTTGGTCACGACGTGGACTCCAGCCTTCTTTGCCTTGAGTAAACAAACTTGCATTCAGACCGGCCATCAAGCCTTGTGCAGCCGCTTCTTCATAGCCAGTGGTACCGTTGATTTGACCCGCAAAGAATAGACCTTTGATAAACTTAGTTTCGTAAGTCAGCTTAAGGTCGCGAGGATCAAAGAAATCGTACTCAATCGCATAGCCAGGGCGAACGATATGAGCATTTTCAAAGCCCTTCATCGAACGAACAATTTGAACCTGTACATCAAACGGCAGACTGGTAGAGATACCATTCGGGTATAGCTCGTGAGTCGTTAGACCTTCTGGCTCAATAAAAATTTGGTGACTGTTCTTGTCAGCAAAACGCATTACTTTGTCTTCAATCGAAGGGCAGTAACGAGGGCCAATGCCTTCAATCACACCCGCGTACATAGGGCTGCGATCAAGGTTGGCACGAATTACGTCATGCGTATTTTCATTGGTATGCGTGATGTAACATGGAATTTGACGAGGTTGTTGAGCTCGGCTGCCCATGAACGAGAAAACAGGCGTCGGGTTATCACCGTGCTGAACCTCAAGCTCAGAAAAATCAACGCTACGCGCATCGATACGAGGAGGAGTACCTGTTTTCAGGCGATCAACTCGGAATGGAAGATCACGAAGACGGTCAGCCAGTGCGATCGATGGTGGATCACCAGCACGGCCACCTGAAGAACTTTCCATACCAATATGGATCTTGCCGCCTAGGAATGTGCCCACAGTCAGAACCACAGCGCTTGCGCGGAACTTAAGGCCCATCTGCGTTACCACACCTACCACTTGATCCTGTTCAACGATCAAGTCATCAACCGACTGTTGGAACAAAGTCAGGTTTGGCGTGTTTTCAAGAACGTTACGAACAAAGGCTTTGTACAGTGCGCGGTCAGCTTGTGCACGAGTAGCACGAACCGCAGGGCCTTTTGATGCGTTCAATGTTCTGAACTGAATACCTGCATGATCAATAGCTTGCGCCATTAATCCACCCATTGCATCGACCTCTTTTACCAAGTGGCCCTTACCGATCCCGCCAATGGCTGGGTTACAAGACATTTGTCCTAGTGTATCGATATTATGAGTAAGTAATAACGTACTTTGACCAGTACGTGCAGATGCGAGTGCGGCTTCCGTTCCTGCATGGCCACCACCAACAACGATGACGTCAAATTTTTCGTGATAAAGCATGAACCGACCTCAGGTATTCAAACGTTTTCTAGATTGATAAAAAGGAGCGATATTCTACCTGTTTTCATAGCCTGAGAAAACGTTTTTGGGATTTTTCGAAAAAGCTGTTTTTAATTAATATAGATAAGATCTTTAAGGAGATCTTTTATTAGATCTATTATTAGGATCGAGGGTATCTGTGGATAAGTCGGAAATGATCAACGAGATCATGGATCTTTTTTGGATCAAATGATGTGATCTAACTTTGATCAGGATGAGGATTAGCTGGGATCAAAATGGCTACTTATTCACAGGAGGAAATTAGCCTAAAACTTGTTATTTGGATAACTATAGGTTAATCACCGTATATGTATGATCTTATCCACAGCAGAAATTGAAAATAGATCGCTAATTTTCGATGTTTTTGAAAAAAAGTTATTCACAATCACGATATTCAGAGACAAAAAAAGCGGCATAAGCCGCTTTTTGAGAGAGGAGAGAGGTTAAAACTGGTCGCTATGATCGTTGAACCAAGCTTCTGCTGCGTCTTCTGGTACCGGAGTTTCCAATACATCGATGGTAAAACAGTCAGAAATAGGCTGAGCACCGAGCTCTTTCATCTGGCTGTGGACTGATTTTCCCGCCAAACAGAAGGTATCGTAACTC
Organism: Vibrio sp. 10N.261.55.F4; assembly: GCF_041470465.1. Taxonomy (NCBI): domain Bacteria; kingdom Pseudomonadati; phylum Pseudomonadota; class Gammaproteobacteria; order Vibrionales; family Vibrionaceae; genus Vibrio; species Vibrio sp. 10N.261.55.F4. Next base: position 46,839 of record NZ_JBFRMM010000031.1, read on the forward strand.
GAATCACCAAGCGCCACGACAGCAAAGCGAACCGGGCTTAAATCTGGAGATTGCTGGGTCAATGCGTCGATAAACGGCTTAATATTATCTGGAAATTCACCCGCACCATGAGTTGAAGTCACCAGCAACCAAAAGCCTTGTTGGGGAATATCATCGAATTCAGGCTGATTATGAAGGGTGATCTCGTGGCCTTGCTCTTCAAGAAGATCATTAAGGTGATCGCCAACGTACTCTGCACCACCTAAGGTGCTGCCTGTAATAATGTGGATCATTAAGCTGTCCTTACTAAAGAAAAAGGCCAGCATGAGCCGGCCTTTAAAGGTTATTTACCAATACAGAAAGAGGTGAAGATACGGCCGAGTAGGTCATCGGAACTGAATTCACCAGTAATCTCGTTAAGGTGTTGCTGCGTTATACGCAGTTCTTCTGCCAAGATTTCCCCTGCCATATAGCCTTCGAGCTGTTGCTGGCCAATATCTAGATGCTCAGATGCGCGTTCTAGGGCATCTAAGTGGCGACGACGTGCCATGAAGCCACCTTCATTGCCACCAGCAAAGCCCATGCAATCTTTTAAGTGATTACGTAGTGCATCAACGCCTTGTCCCGTCTTTGCTGATAGTCGAATCAGAGTTGGATCATTAACATGGCAAATCCCGAGATCTTCACCGGTTTGATCGGCTTTGTTACGAATCACGGTCATTCCGATGTTATTCGGCAGACGATCAACGAAATCTGGCCAGATATCTTTCGGGTCGGTTGCATCGGTAGTGGTGCCATCGACCATAAATAAAACGCGATCGGCTTGAGCAATTTCTTCCCAAGCGCGTTCAATACCGATTTTTTCGACTTCATCCGAGGCTTCACGCAGGCCTGCGGTATCAATAATGTGCAGTGGCATACCATCAATATGGATATGTTCACGAAGTACATCACGGGTTGTACCTGCAATATCAGTCACAATCGCGGAGTCTTTACCCGATAATGCATTCAGTAAGCTCGACTTACCGGCATTAGGACGACCTGCAATCACCACCTTCATACCTTCACGCATGATGGCACCTTGATTGGCTTCTTGGCGAACCGCTTCGAGGTTGTCGATGATAGCTTGTAAGTCAGCACTTACTTTACCGTCAGCAAGGAAATCAATCTCTTCTTCTGGGAAGTCGATAGCGGCTTCAACATAGATGCGTAAGTGAATCAGAGAGTCCACCAGCGTATTAATGCGTTTCGAGAACTCACCTTGCAACGATTGCAGAGCTGATTTCGCCGCTTCTTCTGAACTGGCATCAATGAGGTCAGCAATCGCTTCTGCTTGGGTTAAATCCATCTTGTCGTTCAAGAAGGCACGCTCCGAGAACTCACCAGGGCGTGCTGCGCGTAGCCCTGGAATCGCGAGGATGCGCTTGATGAGCATATCCATTACCACAGGGCCACCGTGGCCTTGTAGCTCTAATACGTCTTCACCGGTAAACGAGTGCGGGTTAGGAAAGTAAAGCGCGATGCCTTGGTCTAGCTCTAAACCATCGTGAGATTTAAAAGGGGTGTACTCAGCGTAACGTGGTTTCAGTACTTTGCCGGTAACTTCAAGCGCAACTTGGGCTGCTTGTGGGCCTGAAACGCGAATAATACCGACGCCGCCACGGCCGGGTGCAGTCGCTTGAGCAACAATCGTATCTGTAGTCATAGTTGTGCCTGCTAGCATGTGAAAGCCAAAAAGGGGCGCTCACGATTAATCAATTAGCTGAATTGTAATCAGCTAAAAACAAAAAGGCGACCTTTTGGTCGCCTTTCTTTGTCTCTTTCTATTATCGAACTTACTTAGAATGTAAGCCTTTCTTTTCCAGCGCGCGGTAGATAAGCGTTTGCTGAATCAGAGTTACGATGTTCGATACTAGCCAGTATAGAACCAGACCTGAAGGGAAGAACAGGAAGAAGAATGTGAACATAACCGGCATAAAGGTCATGATCTTCTGCTGCATTGGATCCGTTACAGTTGTCGGGCTCATCTTCTGGATTAGGAACATTGAAGCACCCATCAGAAGTGGCAAGATGTAGTATGGGTCTTGTGCTGAAAGGTCAGTAATCCAACCGAAGAACGGTGAGTGACGCAGTTCAACAGACTCCATTAGTGCCCAGTATAGCGAAATGAAGATAGGCATTTGCAGAAGGATAGGTAAACAGCCACCTAGTGGGTTTACTTTCTCTTTCTTGTAAAGCTCCATCATTTCTTGGCTCATGCGTTGACGGTCGTCGCCGATACGCTCACGCATTGCAGTCAGCTTAGGCTGAAGCATACGCATTTTCGCCATAGACGTGTACTGAGCTTTCGTTAGTGGGTACATAGCACCACGAACGATGAAAGTTAGACAGATGATTGCCAGACCCCAGTTCACAACGATGCCTTGAATGAACGAAAGCAGAGTATGAAGTGGTTTAGCAATGAACCATAACCAACCGTAGTCAACTACTAGGTCTAGGTTAGGTGCAACAGCAGCCATTTGGTCTTGAAGTTTAGGACCAACCCAAAGCGTTGCTTTGAAGTTTGCTTCGTCGCCAGTAGCGATGGTTTTGTTCGGCATGCGAACACCGATGTCGCCAAGGTTACCAATTACACGAGTGTAAAGGTTGCTGCCTGCTTCGTCGCGTGGGATCCATGCACTTGCAAAGTAGTGCTGAATCATCGCTGCCCAACCTTGACCGTTTGCTAGGTTAAGAGACAGGTTGCGATCTTGCATGTCGTCGAAGCTGTATTTTTTGTAACGCGTATCTTCCGTAGAGTAAGCACCACCACGGTAAGTTGGCATTGTTAGGCTACCGCCGTCATCCATTACGTTCTGACGCAGGTGAGCGTACATGCCGAATGTCGCGTTGTTACCAGAGTTGTTGACTACATCGTATTCAACATCCATTGCGTAGCTGCCACGCTTAAGGATGAATGTTTTCGTGTAATCAAGGCCGTTCGCTTGGTAAGTCATCGGGATGCGTAGTTCATCCTGACCATCAGCAAGCGTGAAGCTGTCTGCTGAAACTGTGTAGCTTGGGCGGTTTGTGCTGCTTAAATCGATACCTTGAGGACCCACTAGACCGCTTTGTGCGATAAATTGGTGACCGGGTTCGTTTTTAAGAAGAACAAACGTATCTTCAGAATCGAACTCAGCAGAGTAATCGTTTAGGTTTGCTTTAACGACATCACCACCAACCGTATCAATTGACAGAGTCAGTACATCAGTTGTTACTGTGATAGTTTTAGCAGAAGAAGCAACTTGACCAGGAGCCGGGTCTAGATCATCTGCATAAGATGGCGCTGGTAGGGTGCTGCCAGATTGTGCCTGCTCAACCGCTTGTGGTGCTGGATTCTGAGCTACGTTCCATTGTTGGAACAGTAGGAAAGAAACCAAAGCCAATGCGATTAACAGGATATTACGTTGAGAATCCATCGTTATTTATCTCTGTCTTGTTTTTGGACTGGTGGAACGGGGTCAAAGCCCCCTTCGTTCAAAGGATGGCATTTTAATAGACGTTTGCCTGATAACCAACACCCTTTTACAAAACCGTGAGCTTTCAACGCTTCTATCGCATATAAAGAGCAGGTTGGAGTAAATCGGCAGCGTGGGCCGATGAGTGGACTAATAAACCATCTATAAAAATAGATGGGTATTAGCGCTATCCACGCGAAGGGCGAGACAGGCGAAGCCATAATTTGTCGAGTAGCTTGAACATTTCTTCATTGCTTAAATCTTGCGCGCTCTTCTTAGCGATTACAACAAAATCTTTGTTAGGAAGTTTGTGTTGAGTGTTACGAAAGCTTTCACGAGTAAGACGCTTGAATCGGTTACGACCCACGGCGGTTTTAATCTGCTTTTTCGGAACGGCTAATCCAAGACGAGGATTTGAAAGAGAGTTATTTCGGGCAATGATGGTGAAATGAGGGGAGCCAGCTCGATGAGCTTGCTTGAAGACATTTTGATAATGTTCGGGAGTTAACAAGCGTAACTCCCGACCGAAGGCTAGCTTATTCAAAATAATCAAAGATTACTTAGAAAGACGCTTACGGCCTTTTGCACGACGTGCATTGATTGTTGCGCGACCGTTCTTAGTAGCCATGCGAGCACGGAAACCGTGAGTACGCTTACGCTTTAGAACTGTAGGTTGAAAAGTGCGTTTCATTGTAATTACCTTACTGATCAGTAGTTTTAGGTTTTTGTTAAACCCGGCGTGGGCATTTTTTCTCTTCTTTATATAAGAAAGGAAAACCGACGCCTCTCAACAAAGAGGCGGAATTGTAATCACTGTCACAAAAAGTGTCAATGATTGGGTTAACTAAAATTCCGGTCGGGGGATTATACGTAGAATAACTAAAATCACAAGGATCCTTAGTCGATCCCAACCTTATTTAAGAATTTTTTTAATTTAGGATCCTGTGGATTACCAAAAATATCCTGTGGAGATCCCTGCTCGATAATATGACCGTCAGCCATGAAGATCACTCGGTCTGCGACCTCTCTCGCGAACTGCATTTCATGGGTAACCACCAGCATGGTTTGATGCTGATTTGCCAGTTTTTTCATTAGGTTAAGCACTTCGCCAACCCACTCAGGATCGAGCGCTGAAGTCGGCTCATCAAACAGTAAAAGCTCGGGTTGTAGTGCCATTGCACGGCCAATACCCACCCGTTGTTGCTGGCCACCAGAGAGCGCGGCTGGGTAGCTATCACCTTTGTCACCTAAGCCAATATCATCAAGTATTTGTTGTGCTTTTTCATGGGCTTGCTGTTTTTTCCAACCACGAACTGTAATTAAACCTTCAGCAATATTCTGTCTCGCGGTTTGGTGAGCGAACAGTGCATAGTTTTGGAACACAAAACCGGTCTTACGACGCAGTGCAAGCACCTCTGCCTTAGTGTGTTTCTGAGTATCAACCTTGATATCATCAATCGAAATCGTGCCTTGATCGGCTTGCTCTAGAAAATTCACACAACGCAGTAGGGTAGATTTACCCGTACCACTTGAACCTATGATGACAATTATCTCACCTTGTTTGATTTCTAGGTCGATCCCTTTCAAAACTTCGGTGTCACCAAACTGCTTGTGGATATTTTGTAATTTGATCATCGTACATACGCCTTATTCAGTTTCACTTCGGCCCAAATTTGAATACGAGTGAGGATAACCACCACGCCCCAGTAAATCAGTGCGACTGCTAAGAAAGCCTCGAAGAAGCGGAAACTTGAAGAAGCCTCCATCTGAGCTTTAGCCATGATTTCGGCGACACCTAGGGTGAAGGCAAGTGAAGTCGACTTGATCATATCGATGAAGTAGTTCATCAACGACGGCAGTGCCACGCGAGTTGCTTGCGGTAAGATCACTCGGCGCATCGCTTGGCTGGTTGTCATACCGACCGAAAGGCTGGCTTCCATCTGGCTGCGATCAATACCGATAATCGCGGCACGAATACTTTCTGCCATATACGCGGCAAAGTGCAGGGTTAAGCCAATCACAGCGGCGCTGAAGGCATCCAACCCAACCATCCACGGGAAGACTTGTGGTAAGCCGTAATAAAGGAGGAACAGCTGCACCAACAGTGGTGTGCCTCGGAAGAAGCTAATGTACAGCTGGCTCAGTTGGTCGAGCACTGGGATTTTGAATACACGAATATTCGCCAGTATCAGAGACAGGATCAGAGCAAAGAACAAGCCCCAGGTCGCCATCTCCATCGTGGTGCCTAAATACTTCAGTAGTATTGGCAACAGCTCTAGCATGTAATTAAAGTCAAATCCCATAATCTATCTCGTATTTTTATTGGCAGTGTTGTTCTATATGTAAGTACTGTTGTATCAGGTTTTTTAATCAGTGCACAAAAGCAAAAAGCCCACCGCTGTATAAAGCAGTGGGCCTTGAATGGAGAAAGTGAGTAATTACTTCTGAGTAATGTCCGCACCAAACCATTTCTGAGAGATACTTTCTAACGTACCATCTGCGCGCATTGCTGCTAATGCTTCATTTACTTCTGCTTGCAGTTTTTTGCCGTTATCGTTGTCGACGAAAGGCCAAGCGTTTTCAATTGTTTCGAATGGCTGACCTGCTAGTTGTAATGGTAGACCAGTCTTCTTGATAAGCTCTAGTGCTGATAGGCGATCCATTACGAATGCATCGGCACGACCCAGTGCCACGTCATGTTCAATACCTGTATCGTAGGTTTTTACATTGATCTTGCCATCTTTGTCGTAGCTGCGAAGCAGTTGTTCAAAGTTTGAGCCTAGGTTTACCGCAACCGTCTTGCCATCAAGGTCTTCGATGCCTTTAATGCTGTCATTACCTTTACGAACGGTAATTTGTGCGCCGTCTACTACGTATGGGTCTGCGAATAGGTATTTCGCTTTACGTGCATCCGTCATTGTAATTTGGTTTGAAATGGTATCGATGCGACCCGTTTCAAGAAGACCAAACAGACCAGAGAAGTTTGCCGTTACGTATTCAACCTTGTAATCGTTACGCTTACCGATCTCATCCCATAAATCCACTTCAAAACCCTGTAGCTGGTCTTGTTTAACGAACGTAAACGGGAAATAGCGACCAGACATGCCGACTTTAACTTCAGTCGCAGCTTGAACAGTAGCAGCAGAGAGTGCGATAGCCGCAATTGCAGCCTTAATCCAGTTATTCATTTGGTAACTCCTTATATTTATGGGTTTGGATGTTACTGGGAAAATGCTCACTAGAATAAATAACCAGATGTTATTAACCATAACCAGATTGAATTCCCGATTTGGGGATAACTAGCAAGGATCTGGGCATAAGTGGATCATTGTGTGAGTAAATTAGGGGCAAGATGTGTGGATCCACCGATAAATTACAAATTTATTGTGAATAACTTGGATCTTATTCACTGGATCTGTGATCAATTGCTGGTGATCTGACTTATCAACAGGTAAAATTAGCGGTCATTTCATATTACTTTAAATAGAGTGAGGGCACCGTGTCATCTTCGCTTTGGTTGCAGTGTTTGCAACAGCTTCAAGAAGAGTTACCAGCTACAGAATTCAGTATGTGGGTTCGTCCGTTACAAGCGGAACTCAATGACAATACTCTAACTCTATTTGCACCGAACCGTTTCGTACTCGATTGGGTTCGTGATAAGTATCTAAATAGCATTAACCGTCTGCTGCAAGAATATTGCGGTAACGATATCCCACATCTTCATTTTGAAGTGGGAAGCAAGCGTGTGATTGCACCAAAGCCTGCGACACCGACACCAACTCAGACTCGCACTGCAGCTGATGTGGCCGCTGAGTCATCAGCACCTGCGCAATTACAAGCTCGCAAACCTGTCCATAATATCTGGCGTGATGAAGAGCCTGTCGCGGTTGACTTGAATCACCGCTCAAACGTGAACCCAAAACATAAGTTCAATAACTTTGTTGAAGGTAAGTCGAACCAACTCGGTTTGGCTGCGGCACGTCAGGTTTCTGATAACCCAGGTACAGCCTACAACCCGTTGTTCCTATACGGCGGCACTGGTTTAGGTAAAACGCACTTGTTGCATGCGGTGGGTAACGCCATTGTTGATAATAAGCCGAATGCGAAAGTGGTTTACATGCACTCAGAGCGTTTTGTTCAGGATATGGTAAAGGCTCTGCAAAACAACGCGATCGAAGAATTTAAGCGCTACTACCGTAGTGTTGATGCATTGCTTATCGATGACATCCAATTCTTTGCTAATAAAGAGCGTTCTCAAGAAGAGTTCTTCCATACCTTTAACGCGCTGCTTGAAGGCAATCAACAGATCATCCTAACGTCTGACCGTTATCCAAAAGAGATCAACGGGGTAGAAGATCGTCTTAAATCTCGTTTCGGCTGGGGTTTGACGGTAGCGATTGAGCCACCAGAGCTTGAGACACGTGTTGCGATCTTGATGAAGAAAGCCGAAGACCACCAAATTCACCTTGCGGATGAAGTGGCGTTCTTTATTGCCAAGCGTCTACGCTCTAACGTTCGTGAACTGGAAGGCGCATTGAACCGTGTTATTGCGAATGCAAACTTCACTGGCCGCCCGATCACGATCGACTTCGTGCGTGAAGCACTGCGTGACCTACTTGCACTGCAAGAAAAACTGGTCACTATTGATAACATTCAAAAGACAGTAGCCGAGTACTACAAAATCAAAGTCGCTGATCTATTGTCTAAGCGTCGTTCTCGTTCTGTTGCTCGTCCACGTCAATTGGCGATGGCACTGGCGAAAGAGCTAACAAACCACAGCTTGCCTGAGATTGGCGATGCATTCGGTGGTCGTGACCACACGACGGTACTGCATGCTTGTCGTAAGATTGCTCAGCTGCGTGAAGAGAGCCACGACATTAAAGAAGATTATTCGAACTTGATTCGTACCCTTTCTTCTTAATACACAGTATTCTTAACCTTAATAAGCAGAATCTTGGCCACGTACTATTACGCAGTGCCATTTAGACCGTAAGAGCAAGATATGAAATTTACCATTGAACGTAGTCACCTGATTAAGCCATTACAACAAGTATCTGGCGCACTCGGTGGCAGGCCAACGCTTCCAATTCTAGGAAACCTACTGATTAAAGTAGAAGATAACGTGTTGTCGATGACAGCGACGGATCTAGAAGTTGAACTGATCAGCCGTGTAACGCTTGAAGGTGATTTCGAAGCGGGTAGCATTACCGTACCTTCACGTAAATTCCTAGATATCTGCCGTGGATTGCCAGATAACTCAGTGATCACGGTGGTATTGGATGGTGACCGTATTCAGGTTCGCTCTGGTCGTAGCCGCTTCTCTTTAGCAACATTACCTGCGGCAGATTTTCCAAATATTGAAGACTGGAGCAGTGAAGTTGAAGTGTCAGTGACACAAGCTGAACTTCGCGGTCTTATCGAGAAAACACAATTCTCAATGGCGAACCAAGATGTTCGTTACTACCTCAACGGTATGTTGTTTGAGATTGAAGGCTCTATCCTGCGCAGCGTAGCGACCGATGGTCACCGTATGGCAGTATCTCAAGCACAACTGGGTGCGGATTTTGCTCAGAAGCAGATCATTGTTCCTCGTAAAGGTGTTCAAGAGTTAGTGAAGCTATTGGATGCACCTGAACAGCCAGTAACACTGCAAATTGGTAACTCTAACGTGCGAGCTGAAGTGAACAACTATGTCTTCACTTCTAAGCTGGTTGATGGTCGTTTCCCTGATTATCGCCGCGTAATGCCGCAAAATACCACCAAGACACTTGAAGCTGGCTGTGATGAATTACGTTCAGCATTTTCTCGTGCTGCGATTCTATCGAATGAAAAATTCCGTGGTGTTCGCGTTAACCTTGCGGATAGCGAGATGCGCATTACCGCGAACAACCCAGAGCAAGAAGAAGCAGAAGAAGTACTCGATGTTAACTTCGACGGTGACGCGCTAGAGATTGGCTTCAACGTAAGCTACGTATTGGATGTTCTGAACACACTGCGTTGTGAACAGGTTCGCATCTCAATGTCAGACGCCAATGCGAGTGCTCTTATCGAGAACGCACAAGATGACAGCGCGATGTACGTTGTTATGCCAATTCGCTTATAAGCAGCCCTATGTTGACCTACCGAGTCGTGATTGAAGATTAATATGAAGACGTTATGCCTTTATCGCGCTTAATCGTTAAGCAGTTTAGAAATATTGAAGCCTGTGACATTCAACCGTCATCAGGCTTTAACTTTCTTATAGGGGCTAACGGAAGCGGCAAAACCAGTGTCCTTGAAGCTGTGTATCTGCTCGGACATGGTCGCTCATTCAAGAGTTCACTTACCGGTCGTATCATACAAAACGAGTGTAGTGAGCTGTTTGTACATGGCCGTTTTATGACCTCGGATCAATTTGAGCTGCCAATTGGCATTAATAAGCAGCGCGATGGCACGACAGAGGTTAAAATAAGCGGTCAAACTGGGCAAAAGTTGGCTCAGTTAGCTCAAGTCTTACCTTTGCAGTTGATTCACCCTGAAGGGTTTGATTTACTAACCGATGGACCTAAGCATCGCCGAGCATTCATTGATTGGGGAGTCTTCCACAGTGAGTCGGGCTTTTATGATGCGTGGGGCAGGGTAAAGCGCCTCAATAAGCAGCGAAACGCCTTATTGAAAACGGCAACGCACTATCGAGAGCTGAGCTATTGGGACCAAGAATTGGCCCGTTTAGCAGAAAGCATCAGTCAGTGGCGTGCCACCTACGTTGATCAGCTCAAAGAAGTCGCCGAAGAAATCTGTGCGACCTTCCTTCCTGAGTTTGAGATAAAGATTAACTACTATCGTGGCTGGGACAAAGACACCCCGTACGCCGATATATTAGAAAAGAATTTTGAAAGGGATCAGCAGCTTGGTTACACCTTTAGTGGGCCAAACAAAGCGGATCTGAAGATAAAAGTGAACGGCACTCCAGTGGAAGATGTCTTGTCACGAGGTCAATTGAAGTTGATGGTGTGTGCGCTACGAGTAGCACAAGGGCAACACCTCACTCAAATGACAGGTAAGCAGTGCATCTATTTGATAGATGACTTCGCTTCCGAATTAGATAGCCAACGCCGAGCACGTCTTGCTGAGTGTTTAAAGGCGACCCAGGCTCAAGTTTTTGTAAGCTCTATTACCGCTGATCAGATTGCAGATATGCATGACGAAAATAGCAGGATGTTTCATGTGGAACATGGCAAAATAGAGCAAGGATAATTAGTCAGAGAGTAACTATGTCAGATAATTACGATTCATCGAGTATTAAAGTACTGAAGGGTCTGGATGCGGTACGTAAGCGTCCTGGAATGTACATTGGCGACACGGATGATGGTACCGGTCTGCACCACATGGTTTTTGAGGTGGTAGATAACTCTATTGATGAAGCGCTAGCTGGTCACTGTAATGACATCATTGTAACTATCCATGAAGATAGTTCTGTGTCTGTGAGCGATGACGGCCGTGGTATTCCAACAGAATTGCACCCAGAAGAAAACGTATCTGCAGCCGAAGTAATCATGACGGTTCTTCACGCTGGTGGTAAGTTCGATGATAACTCGTACAAGGTATCTGGTGGTCTGCACGGTGTTGGTGTTTCAGTAGTTAACGCACTTTCTAAGCAAGTTACTCTTACTATCCACCGCGGTGGCAAAATCCACACTCAAACCTACAGCCACGGTGAGCCTCAAGCGCCACTAGCGGTTATCGGTGACACGGATAAAACAGGTACAGAGATTCGTTTCTGGCCGAGTGAAGAAACCTTCACTAACATCGAGTTCCATTACGACATTTTAGCTAAGCGTCTACGTGAGCTATCATTCTTGAACTCAGGTGTATCAATTAAGCTAATTGACGAGCGCGAAGAAGACAAAATGGATCACTTCGAATACGAAGGCGGTATCCAAGCGTTTGTTGAACACCTTAATACTAACAAAACGCCAATCATCCAAAAAATCTTCCACTTTAACTCTGAGCGCGAAGACGGTATTACCGTTGAAGTTGCGATGCAGTGGAATGACGGCTACCAAGAAAACATCTACTGTTTCACCAACAACATCCCTCAACGCGATGGTGGTGCTCACTTAGCAGGTTTCCGTGCGGCGCTAACGCGTACTCTGAACAGCTTCATGGACAAGGAAGGCTTCTCTAAGAAAGCGAAGACTGCGACCTCTGGTGATGATGCTCGTGAAGGTCTGACGGCGATTGTTTCTGTTAAAGTGCCTGATCCTAAGTTCTCAAGCCAAACTAAAGATAAGCTGGTTTCTTCAGAAGTGAAGTCTGCCGTTGAATCTACAATGGGTGAGAAGTTGTCTGAGTTCCTTATTGAGAACCCAGGTGAAGCGAAAACAGTTTGTTCTAAAATTATTGATGCAGCACGTGCTCGTGATGCAGCGCGTAAAGCTCGTGAAATGACTCGTCGTAAAGGCGCATTAGATTTAGCGGGTCTTCCTGGTAAGCTTGCTGACTGTCAGGAAAAAGATCCTGCACTGTCTGAACTGTATATTGTGGAAGGAGACTCTGCTGGCGGTTCAGCTAAGCAGGGGCGTAACCGTAAGAACCAAGCAATCCTACCGCTGAAAGGTAAAATCCTTAACGTAGAGAAAGCACGTTTCGATAAAATGCTGTCTTCTCAAGAAGTAGCAACGCTAATCACCGCTCTTGGTTGTGGTATTGGTCGTGACGAATACAACCCAGATAAACTGCGTTACCACAACATCATCATCATGACCGATGCCGATGTCGATGGTTCTCACATCCGTACCCTGCTACTGACGTTCTTCTACCGTCAAATGCCAGAGCTGATTGAACGTGGCTACATCTACATTGCTCAACCGCCACTTTACAAAGTGAAGAAAGGTAAGCAAGAGCAGTACATTAAAGATGAAGATGCGATGAACCAGTATCAAGTATCTTTGGCTTTAGACAACGCAGAACTGCACGTAAACCCTGAAGCGCCAGCATTTGCAGGTGAAGGTTTAGAGAAGCTTGTTCAGCAATACAATGCAGGCATCAAGCTTGTTGATCGTATGAGCCGCCGTTACCCACGCGCATTGGTTCACGAACTGATTTACGTTCCTCGTCTAACGGCCGAGCAGTGTCATGATGACGCGGCAGTTGAAGCTTGGGGTAAGCAGCTTGTTGAACAGCTAAACGCGAAAGAAGTAGGTGCAAGCCAATACAGCCTTGAAGTTGAAAAACACGAAGAGCTAGGCTTAAGCGTTCCTAAGATTGTGGTTCGTACTCATGGTGTGACTCATGAACACCTACTAAGCATCGATCTTATTAACTCTAAAGAGTTTGGTAAGCTAGCGGATCTTTCTGAAGCTCTTGATGGCTTGATTGAAGAAGGCGCTTACATTAAGCGTGGTGAGCGTACTCAAGAAGTTTCTAGCTTCGTTGATGCTCTGAACTGGTTAGTGAAAGAGTCTCGTCGTGGTCTAAGCCTACAGCGATACAAAGGTCTAGGTGAGATGAACCCTGATCAACTTTGGGAAACCACGATGGATCCTGAAACTCGCCGTATGATGCAAGTAACAATTGAAGACGCTGTTGGTGCTGATTTGTTGTTTACGACGCTAATGGGTGACCAAGTTGAACCTCGTCGTAACTTCATCGAAGAGAATGCACTGAAAGTAGCAAACCTAGACGTTTAGTCTCTTTGATACTTCGCTCTTTGGCTTAATTTCTGTGTCAGAGGTGCTCACATACATTCGTATGCTCCGCGCCCCTTCCTTGAACTAAAGCCAAATAGCTTCGTCTCAAAAAACTAAAATCATTTTAAAGCACTATCCTTTGGATGGTGCTTTTTTATGTTTGTAAGATATTGAAAAATATTGAGTTGCAAAAATAATTGAAAATAACCCCTTGAAACTATTTTGCTCAATCCATATATCTATTTGTGAAGAGGATGACTGTCTTGCTCTACAAGAGAAGAAACAGAACCTTCATTACCGCTAACGAAGTATCGCTCAATAGAGGATAACTTTGGCAGCACACAACTTAAAAATTGATTCATTGCCATGTCCCAGCGTTGTCGCCAATAGAGGTGAAACCCGAGGAATGCGAATTGAATCTCTTAGCTGTTTACTGGGTCACACACAGGTTAGATCCAAGTAAAATTCGCAGCTAAGACTATTGCTTACTAAAAGGATAGCATTATGAGAACTGTAGATTTCACTCCACTTTACCGCAACGCAATCGGCTTCGATCGTCTATTCAACATGATGGAAGCGAATACATCGAAGAACTCTTCTGGCGGTTACCCTCCATACAACATCGAGCAAAAAGACGAGAACAACTACCGTATTACTATGGCAGTCGCTGGTTTTGCTGATGACCAATTAGATCTGACTCAGAAAGAGAACATGCTAATTGTGAAAGGTGAGCGTAAAGCAGAAGCAGAGAAAACCTTCGTATACCAAGGTATCGCAGAGCGCGATTTCGAGCGTAAATTCCAACTGGCTGACTACGTAAAAGTGGTAGGTGCAAGCATGGAAAATGGTCTTCTTCACATCGACCTCGAACGCGAAATCCCAGAAGCGATGCAACCACGTAAGATTGCTATCAATGGTAATAGTTTACTAGAAGGCTAATTACTGTTAGCTCCTTAGAGCTAAAAAATATCGGGAAGTAAAAGTGAAAGAGCACCTAATGAGGTGCTCTTTTTGTATTTGACCTGCGGTAAGCTAAAAGCTCTTATTACTGCTCTGAGTAAGCCTTTTTCACTTCTTCAGCAATGATAGCAACGCCTTTCTGCATCGCCTCATCATCTTGCACGTAGTTCATGCGTAAGCACTGGTGAGCATGATCCCACTCGTCTTCTTGGCCGATAAAGAAGTATTCACCCGGAACAATCAATACGCCGCGAGCTTTAAGGCGGTCGTACAGTTCCATTGTGGTGATCGGCAGCTCATCAAACCATAGCCATAAGAAGATAGCGCCTTCAGGCTTGTGAATACGGAAGCGAGGGTCGTCGATAGCGTCTTGTAACAGTTCAACTGCACGTAGTGACTTATCTTTATAGAAAGGTTTGATTACCTCGCTACTTAAGCGCAGTAAATCGCCTTTTTCAATCATGTGATTGGCAATTGCAGGGCCAACACTGTTTGGCGCTAAGCTAATGATGCCATTCATGTTGGTCAATGCTTGTGTTACTTCTTCACTCGCAATTACGATACCGCAACGCACACCCGGCAAACCAAGCTTAGAAAGGCTCATGCACAGAATCGTATTTTCATTCCAGAGCGGTTCGACATCTTCAAAGATGATGTTAGGAAACGGCAGGCCGTAAGCATTGTCGATCAGCAGTGGGATGTTGTTTTCACGCGCCAGTTTATCCAGTTTACGCACTTCTTCGTCGGTCAGTACGTTACCCGTTGGGTTGGTTGGACGAGATGCACAGATAGCCGCGACTGAGTCATCAACCTTTAGTTGTTCAAAATCAACGTGGTATTTAAACTGACGGTTTTCTAGCAGTTCGATCTCTGGGTGGTAAGAGATAAAAATATCGTCATCAATACCCGCGTCGCCGTAGCCGATGTATTCCGGTGCGATCGGCAGTAGGATTTTCTTATGTGAGCCGTCAGGCTGTTGGCCTGCTAGCAGGTTGAATAGGTAGAAGAAGCCACTTTGACTGCCATTAGTCAGGCTGATGTTCTTCTCGCTGATGTCCCAACCGTAGGTCTCTTTCAGCATTGCCGCTAACGATTTGATGAAGCTGTCTTTACCCTGCGGACCATCGTAGTTGGCGAGGGCGGCGATGAGTTCTCCACTGGCGAGCATGTCGGCACTGGCTTGGTTAAAGTAATCGAGCATGGCAGGGATAGCGGCTGGGTTGCCACCACCGAGCATGATAGCGCCAGGAGTGCGCAGGCCATCATTCAAATCATCCATTAAACGAGTGATTCCAGAGTATCGATTAAACTTTTCGCCAAACTTAGAGAACTGCATTACTAATTTTACCTAATTCATTGTGATTGCTTGTTACGTGTCATTAAGGCAGACCTTATGTCTGCCATCAGTGTATTCCTTGAACATACCGCAATGTTTTTGCGACGCATAGCGCCAAATGCTCTAACACGTAAAAAACTTCTATAAAGTTTGGTTAATGAGTGACAGCTTGCTTATTGAACGTACCTTTAGCGATAAAAAAAGGAGAAGCCTAAGCTTCCCCTTTAGTTTCTGGTGTTTATGTTAATGAAGGTTTAGTTCGAACCGGTATAAACGACTAATACCTTGTCATCTTGGTATTGGCGTTCGAACGCATAGTAGCCCTTGCTGTTACGGATGATGTGCTTACCCTGAGCAACGGCTGGGTGGCGTTGGCGGAATTGGCCAAGCGCTTGCCAGTGTTCTAGCAGCTCTGCACGTTCGCCAGTGATTTGATCCCAAGGCATGTCTGAGCGTGTGCCTTGCATTGGATCAGAACCCGTTGGGCCAAAGTCTCGGGCGATTTCATCGCCGTAATAGATCTGTACCGCACCGGGAGCCAGCATCAACGCGTTTGCAGCTTTGGTTTGTTTTGCAAAGTCACTGCCATGTTGTGTCCAGAATAGCGAGGTGTCGTGAGACGAAAGGTAACTCAGTACGTTGAACTCGCTGTCGTTGTTGATCTTCTCTGCGTATCGAAGGTAATCAGCATCAAGATCGGATAGGCACTTGAGCGCCTTTGGTGCGATATCACTCTGGAATTCAAAGTTGATGATCGAATCAAATCCGTTAGCGAAGTAATCTGATTTGACCACGCTGTGTGCCCATACTTCGCCAGTCATCCAGAAGGGTAAGTCATCCAAGGCCTTGTCTGGGTTGTTCTGTTTCCACTCGGCAAGTGCCTGGTTGGTGCTCTCTTTCAGTTCTGCCCATGCTTCGAGTTCAACGTGTTTAGCGGTATCGACCCTGAAACCATCGACACCATATTCGCGCACCCAATCCGATAACCAAGTGATTAAATGGTTACGAGGTGTTTTGAGTTCATCGGTCGCGCTGGTGGACTTATTGCGATAGAAATTAGGCAGCCCGATTGTCTCTGTCGACTCTGTTTTGAAATCGGGCAGATGCGCCAAAGACATGGTGAGGTTATTGTAGCCCGGAGAGTCATAGGCGCCGATATCGCTGCGTAGCCAAGCTTTGCCCCACCACTTTTCCCACGCTTCTTTGTCGCTGTAAGAGATGTAGTTGTTGAAGTAGTGCCAGTTCTGACCTTTGGCAGGTTGCCAATCTGTCCAGTTTTCGCCAAGTGTTTGTTTGGCTTCTTCGTCAGTTAGGTTGAGCTTACCAAAATCAAACTCTTGCATGTCGGCAAGCGTCGCATAGCCGGTGTGGTTCATTACCACATCCCAAACAACACGAATGCCTTTGCTATGCGCGGTATCGATGAAGGTTTTTAGCTCGTCTTCGGTGCCCATGTTGTCATCGAGCTTGGTCCAATCTTGATGGTAGTAGCCGTGGTAGCCGTAGTGTTTGAAGTCACCTCGATCACCGCCGCCAACCCAGCCGTGGATTTGCTCTAACGGAGACGTTATCCAGATAGCATTAGCACCGAGTGATTCTATGTAATCGAGTTTTTCGGTTAAGCCTGCCAAGTCACCACCGTGGAAGGTGCCGATTTCGTCTTGTCCATCTTGGCTGCGACCGTAACTGTTGTCGTTATCAGGATTACCATTGTGGAAACGGTCAGTCATTACGAAGTAAACCGTGGCGTTATCCCAACTAAAGTCAGCTTTGGTTTCTGGTTCTACTTTCTCAAGCAGCAGAACACCTTGGCTATTTTCTGCTGGCTGCATGGTGACGCTGCCATTCGTTACTGTGACTTGTTTGCCTGAAAGAGCGTCTCTAACCACGGTGCCATCATCAAAGGTTTGAGCAACGTCGATGATGGTTGGTTCGTCACTAGGAACCGGACAAGCAAAGCTTTGTACTTGTTGTTGCTTCGGCTTTATCTGAACGGTCAGTTCATTGGTTTGTGGGTTGAGCATAAACTGATAGGTGTTAGCGCGAAAGATCTTGATATCTAATTCAGACTTCTCGGCGCAGTCGTCTAGGCGAAGGGGTTTATTGAATTTGATGCGGTTTTCTTCAGCCAGCGCATAGTTGGTGCCACAGGTATTTTGAGTATCGCTGATAGAGAAGGTATAGCTACCTTTCGCGAGTTCCTGTTCTGCAATCACGGTGCCTTTACCGGATGATTCGAATACGACAGTGTCGTTATCAATTGTCAGTAATAGGTTGTTGTCACTGGTTTGGCTGCATGCGCTGAGTGCGAGTATTGAAAGCGCGAGTACTGTTTTTTTCATTGTTCCCTTCCCCTGAATAAACAGGTCAGTTATAGCAAACAATGCCCTCTACAGTCTGAGTGCTGTTTCATTCAGTTAATCAATAAGACCTCTACAAACAAATGCTTGGTTCACAAAAACAAAAAGGGAAGCTTTCGCTTCCCTTTGGGTGTTTACCGTTAATTACTCAGAGTATGACTTAGAGTAATTGTCTCACTTGTGCTTATTTTTGCAGTAGAGAGATGTCAGCAATCTGTAGGAACAGGTTACGTAGGTTGTTCAGTAGCGTTAGACGGTTCTTCTTAAGCGCTTCGTCATCAGCCATAACCATTACGTTATCGAAGAATGCATCAACTGGTTCACGTAGATCAGCAAGCTTGCTTAGGGCTTCTTGGTAGTTACCTGTTGCGAATGCTGGTTCTAGTGCTTCCGTCATTACTTCAACGTTTTCAGCCAGTGCTTTCTCTGCGTCTTCTTGAAGAAGCGTTAGGTCGATTTCAGCTGGTAGCTCGCCATCGAATTTCGCAAGGATATTACCTACACGCTTGTTCGCTGCTGCTAGTGCTTCTGCTGCTTCCAGTTCACGGAAGTGAGAAACCGCTTTAACACGTTGGTCAAAGTCAGCAGGCTTAGTTGGACGACGTGCTAGTACCGCTTGGATGATATCAACGCTGAAACCAGCATCTTGGTACCATGCGCGGAAACGACCTAGCATGAAGTCGATAACGTCAGCTTCTACGTTTTTGTTAGTCAGCTTGTCGCCTAGTAGCTCTTTCGCTTTGCCGATCAGATCGGTTAGGTCTAGGTTGTAGCCGTTTTCAACGATGATACGTAGCACACCTAGAGACGCACGACGAAGTGCAAATGGGTCAGAACCTTTTGGTGCTTGGCCAATACCGAAGATACCTACGATAGTGTCTAGCTTGTCTGCCATTGCTACTGCTGAAGAGATACCAGTGCTTGGTAGATCGTCACCCGCGAAACGAGGCATGTATTGCTCGTAAAGTGCCAGTGCAACTTGCTCGTCTTCACCGTCGTGAGTCGCGTAGTGCATGCCCATCACACCTTGAGTATCCGTAAATTCGAATACCATAGAGGTCATTAGGTCACACTTAGCCAGTAGGCCAGCACGCTTAGACTTTTCAACGTCAGCATCGATTTGCTCAGCAATGTAGCCTGCAAGCTCTGTGATGCGGTCTGTTTTGTCTTTGATAGTACCCAATTGCTTCTGGAAGATAGCCTGGTCTAGTTCAGCAAGACGGTCGATAAGCGGGCGCTTACGGTCTGTGTTGAAGAAGAATTCAGCATCAGCAAGACGTGGGCGTACCACTTTCTCGTTACCTTCGATAACGTGACGAGGCTCTTTAGACTCGATGTTCGATACGAAGATGAAGTTCGGTAGTAGTTTCTTGTTGTCATCGTAAACAGGGAAGTACTTTTGGTCACCTTTCATGGTGTAAACCAACGCTTCAGAAGGGACTTTTAGGAACTCTTCTTCGAACTTCGCTGTCAGTACTACTGGCCATTCAACCAGAGACGTTACTTCTTCAACAAGGTCATCTTCTAGGTCAGCTGTACCGCCAACCGCAGCTGCCGCTTTTTGCGAATCAGCAAGGATGATCGCTTTACGCGCTTCGTAATCTGCCATTACTTTACCGCGCTCTTCTAGGATCGCAGGGTATTGGTCAGCAGAGTCGATTGTGAACTCTTGTTCGCCCATGAAACGGTGGCCACGGATAGTACGAGCAGATGCTACGCCTAGGATTTCGCCTTCAACAAGCTCATCACCTAGTAGTACTGTCAGTGTTTTTACTGGACGGATAAATTGAATGTCTGAGTTACCCCAGCGCATTGCTTTAGGAATTGGTAGGCCAGCCAGTGCTTTCGCAGCAATGTCCATCACCAATTCTTGAACTGGTTTGCCAGCTACTTCTTGTTTGAAAAGAAGCCACTCGCCTTTGTCTGTTTTCAGACGGTCAGCTTGCTCAACAGTAATACCGTTACCACGAGCCCAACCTTGTGCCGCTTTGGTCGCGTTGCCTTCAGCATCGAATGCCACAGAAACAGCAGGGCCACGTTTCTCAACCACTTTGTCTGCTTGGCCTTCAGCCAGTGCAGTTACTTTAAGTGCTAGACGACGAGGTGCTGCGTACCACTTGATGCCTTCGTGAGAAAGCTCAGCCGTTTTAAGACCTGCTTCAAAGTTAGAAGCAAACGCTTCTGCTAGAGAACGAAGTGCTGTTGGTGGAAGCTCTTCCGTACCCAGTTCAATTAGAAAATTCTTCGCC
The DNA here is from genome assembly GCF_041470465.1 of Vibrio sp. 10N.261.55.F4. Classification (NCBI taxonomy): domain Bacteria; kingdom Pseudomonadati; phylum Pseudomonadota; class Gammaproteobacteria; order Vibrionales; family Vibrionaceae; genus Vibrio; species Vibrio sp. 10N.261.55.F4. The sequence continues at coordinate 66,891 of NZ_JBFRMM010000031.1, forward strand.
ATGATTATTTACCTTCCTTCTTACACATTGGGAAGCCAAGCGCTTCACGTGACGCGTAGTACGCTTCAGCAACTGATTTAGTCAGGTTGCGGATACGAAGGATGTAACGTTGACGCTCTGTTACAGAGATAGCTTTGCGCGCATCAAGGATGTTGAATGCGTGACCTGCTTTTAGAATGCGCTCGTAAGCTGGAAGCGGCAGTGGCTTCTCAAGCTCAAGTAGCTCTTTACACTCTTTCTCGCACTGGTCGAAGAAAGTGAATAGGAAATCTACGTCTGCGTGCTCGAAGTTGTACGTCGATTGCTCAACTTCGTTTTGGTGGAAGATGTCACCGTAAGTCACGTTAGAACCGTCTGGTGCTACGTTCCATACTAGGTCGTAAACAGAATCTACTTCCTGGATGTACATTGCTAGACGCTCGATACCGTAAGTGATCTCGCCAGTTACTGGCTTACACTCAAGGCCGCCAACCTGTTGGAAGTAAGTAAACTGAGTTACTTCCATGCCGTTTAGCCATACTTCCCAACCAAGGCCCCATGCGCCTAGTGTTGGGTTTTCCCAGTTATCTTCAACGAAGCGAATGTCGTGAACAAGTGGGTCAACACCAAGAACCTCTAGGGAGCCTAGGTACAACTCTTGGATATTGTCTGGCGATGGTTTTAGCGCTACTTGGAATTGGTAGTAGTGCTGCAGACGGTTCGGGTTTTCACCGTAACGGCCATCGGTCGGACGACGAGAAGGTTGAACGTAAGCTGTAGACATTGGCTCTGGGCCAAGTGCTCGTAGACATGTCATTGGGTGAGAGGTGCCTGCACCTACTTCCATATCTAGAGGTTGAACAATGGTACAACCGTTTTGAGCCCAGTAATCCTGCAGCGCGAGGATCATTCCCTGGAAGGTTTTGATATCGTATTTTTGCATAGTCAGGTTCGCGCGATTCTTTTAAATGAATGAGAAAAATAACCTCTGAGTATACCGAGATATTCGTAAAGCGAGTAGGGGTAATCTTGTTTAATTAGTGGTCTAAAATGTCGTTTAGTGGATTTTTTTGCCTTTAATGTTTGTTTTTCGGCACAAGTGGATATTTTGATAAGTTTGACACTTGTGTTTGAAAGCGTGGGTGATTAAAATCTCGCGGTCTTTGGGGAGTAGCTTACTTATTCATATCCTATTGAATGAGTTCGTTCGTCAACATAATTGATGCAAAATCATCATGGCGTTCGAGGCAACCACCACCTTGGTGGCGCTTAGCAAGACCTTAGACAAGCATCGTGAACCGGGATGGGGCGCGAGGTTTGTCTTTGGTTAAATATAATAATCTCCATCCCAAATGAGCATGTCGTGAGCGTTTTAGCAATTTCAATTACAACTGTCGCCTTAGCCGAGATCGGTGATAAGACCCAGTTGCTATCCCTTTTATTAGCCAGTCGATATCGAAAACCGATACCTATCATTGCGGCTATCTTCTTTGCCACCATTGCCAATCATGCCCTTGCTGCATGGCTCGGGGTTGTGGTCGCCGACTATCTTTCACCTGAAGTATTAAAGTGGGTGCTGGTGGTTAGTTTCATCGCTATGGCGGGCTGGATTCTGATTCCGGATAAGTTGGATGACGATGAGCAGATATCAAACCGAGGCCCGTTTGTCGCCAGTTTCATCGCCTTCTTCATTGCTGAGATCGGTGATAAAACCCAAATTGCGACCTCTATTCTAGGGGCTCAATATTCTGATGCATTAACGTGGGTGATTCTGGGTACTACGATCGGTATGCTGCTGGCGAATGTGCCTGTGGTGATCATCGGTAAGCTCTCTGCGGATAAGATGCCGCTTGATCTGATTCGTAAGATCACAGCCTTGCTATTCGTGGGTTTAGCTATCGCTGCTGCTTTCTATTAACAGGTGGTATTGAGTCTTATTATACTCAATCAGTAGAGTAATGTGTTGTAGGTCATACTCTTACAGTATTGTGGGGTTTATCGAGCGAATGGACATATAACTGTCATACTTGTCATGATATTTTAATCTTGTGAGTTAAGAACACGAGGGCATGATTATGTTGACGCGTTATATGGGTATTACTCCACAAAGCCAAAGTTATCTATTTACTTTTGGTCTTGCACTTACACTGTTAGGCATGGTGTTGACGGACATGTGGCTGCCAATGGTCGCGGGTGCCATCATCATGACTGCACTTGCGGTAGAGGCTTGGATTCGGGTCGCGCATATTATTCCGATGCGCAAAGATATCCGAGAAATTCAGCATCAGCTGGAGCATCTGCAAAACAAATCTAGAAGCGAATAAACAAAAAGCCGCTCGTACTCTGAGTTCTGTTTAAGAACATAAGGTACGAGCGGCTTTTTTGATACTTGATAGTCGGTGGGGCGTTACGCCTCCAATCCCTTTCTGATCAAATACTGGTAAGGCAACGTTTCTGTTGCTTGGCCTACCAACTGGTGATCCATGAATCGACAAAAGCTCGGAATATCTCGAGTTGTCGAAGGATCGTCAGCTTTTACCAGTAACACATCGCCATCCTGCATGTTTCTAATTGTCTTCCTGACCATCATTACTGGTTCCGGGCAACGCAGGCCTTCAGCTTCTAAAGTATGGGTTGCCAGTTCAGGTTTGAATGTCATGGTTTGTATCTCTATATCTATCTAACGAGTGAATAATACGTCTGCAGAAAAAATATGCAATAAGTGCTTGGCAAACAGAATCATTTCCTATAACTTAGTTAACAAGTTGATAACAACTTGAGGCAAAGGCAACTAGCTAAGGAGTGGCGATGTTGACAGGATTAGATAGATTAACAATTTATTCGGTTCTCTGTTTTATTTCTTTTTGTGCGTTAGTACTACGCTCATCGACAGAGACCTCACTGATGCCTATTTTTGGCATAGTAGCAACGATTATTGGTATTTGGGTAGAGATGCGCCGTTGGCAAGGCATAGCCGAAGAGCAAGAGCACTAACCCGAATACAGCAAGCGAATTCCGATACGACAACATTCCGACACTATCCCCCAATTTTCTTGGGCTTCCCCGCGTAATTGCGGGATTTTTTTTATCTAAAGCATGCTATAAACAACTTAGTGACTAATGGCAATCGTATACAGCTAGGTAAGTGGCGTGGAATTAGAAGACATCTATCGTAGAGACCTTAATTTATTGGTCGCTTTAAAGGTATTGATTGAAGAGGGCAGCGTAAGCCAGGCCGCGCTTCGTCTTAACTTAAGCCAATCCGCAACCAGTCGAGTATTAGGGCGTTTAAGAGAATTACTAAACGATCCGTTGTTTACACGTCAAGGTCAGCACCTTATTCCTACCAAGAAAGCACTCGAGATCAGTCAGCGTATTGATCAGCCTTTGGAGTCTTTTCGCCAATTGCTGAGTCCGAGTGACTTTGACCCTTACTATTGCAGCGAACGTTTTCTGATCGCTACCACCGATTATGCGATGCAAACCATCTTGCCTTATGCGTTGCCTAAGATTTATGAACAAGCACCCAATATCTCTTTGGAGTTTGCTCCGTTGCAGCATGAGCATTTGTTTAAACAGCTCAGCACCGAACGCGTTGATATGGCGATCTGTCGTCCGAGTGGCAGCATTGCACCACTTCATCAAGAAGTCTTGGGGCCGGTTGGTGTGTCGTGTCTGTTATCTAAAAACCATCCATTAGCCGATCAACCTTTAAGCCTTGAAGACTATGTTTCACTCCCACATGCGATGATTGCGATCAGTGATGGTGTTAAGGCTTTATTAGACAACGCGTTAGCCAATCAACAGCCTCGTAAAATGGTGTTGCGTGCTTATCACCTTGAAGCGGCATTGGCGATTGTTGATAGAATGCCGTTGGTGATTACTGTGCCTGCTGATTTGGCTTATTTGGTAGCAGAGCGTTATGACTTGGTTGTTAAGCCATTACCATTTGAATTTATGCCGTTTGATTACTCACTGATCTGGCACTCGCGTTGCGATTCTTCTGCTTCACAACAATGGTTAAGAAGAGTGGTAAAAGAAGAGTGTGGTGAGTTGATTCAAAAACGGATTGCGGATGTCGGTTTGGGTTAACCGGATCTGAGTCTGAGTTCACTTGACCCGAATGACAAAAACGCAAAAGGGCTGATAAAAATCAGCCCTTTGTTGTTTTGGGTTATCCAAGCCTAAAGCTGTTGCTTAAGGTTTGATAACTTTATGTTTGAGAGCCTATAGTTTAATGACTACGCGACCAGTGATTTGACCGTTAGTGATGTCTTCTGCTGCTTGAATTGCACCGTCTAAAGACACTTCTTTGGTTGCTTGAGCGTAGAAAGATTCTGGTAGTAGCTCAGCCAGTTGTTCCCACGCTTTAATACGTTTTTCACGAGGGCACATTACAGAATCAACACCTTGTAGGCGAACGTTACGCAGAATGAATGGCATTACCGTGGTTGGTAAGTCAAAACCGCCTGCTAGACCACACATCGCAACCGCACCGTTGTAATCAATTTGCGCCAATACTTTCGCAAGCACTTTGCTGCCTACCGTATCGATAGCGCCAGCCCACAGTTGTTTTTCTAGTGGCTTAGCTGGTTCTTCTAGTTCAGCACGCTCTACAATACGTGTCGCGCCTAGTGATTTAAGTAGTTCACCGTTTACAGAAGCACGGCCAGTCACTGCTGCCACTTTGTAGCCCAGTTGGTTTAGTAGAGTGATAGATACGCTACCTACACCGCCACTTGCGCCGGTAACTAGGATTTCACCGTCTTCAGGCTTGATGCCAGCATCGACAATAGCTTGAACACAAAGCATTGCTGTGAAGCCTGCTGTACCAATCGCCATTACTTTCTTAGCGTCTAGACCTTTAGGCATCGGCACTAACCAGTCACCGTTTAGGCTTGCTTTCTCAGCCATGCCGCCCCAGTGACCTTCACCAACACCCCAACCAGTTAGAACCACTTCGTCGCCTGCTTTGTAGCGAGGGTCATCAGATTGTGAAACCACACCAGAAAGGTCGATACCAGGAACCATAGGGAAGTTGCGAACAATGCGCCCTTTACCTGTAATCGCCAAACCATCTTTGTAGTTCAAAGAAGAGTAGCTAACATCAATCTTCACGTTACCTTCTGGTAATTGAGATTCTTCAATTTGAGAAACTGACGCGATAGTTTTTTTGTCTTCTTGGTTTAGTACAAGTGCTTTAAACATGATCTGCTCCGTGGAGGAATATTAGGAAACTGAAGTAACTTTAGTTGAATCATCCGAGAAAAAATAATGAAACATCAACATTGAATATATGCGTTTTGTGCATAGATGTCAGGGTTGGTTTTTCTCTCGTTGAGTTCGCTGAACACAATCGATGCATTGTTGGATGCCAAGCAATAAAAAGTGCAGCTATATAAATATAGCTGCACAAAAGATTACCCTTCAAATATTACAGTCAGTAAACGCTATGGGCGTTCAAATACCGTTGCAATACCTTGGCCTAAACCAATACACATAGTCGCCAAGCCGTATTTCACGTCTTGTGCTTCCATCAGGTTGATTAGCGTCGTCGAGATACGAGAACCAGAACAGCCTAGTGGGTGACCCAGAGCAATCGCACCGCCGTTAAGGTTTACTTTCTCGTCAACAACATCCAGTAGACCTAAGTCTTTAGCACAAGGTAGAGATTGAGCAGCAAACGCTTCGTTTAACTCAATCACACCCATGTCTTCAATGGTTAGTCCTGCACGTTTAAGTGCTTTTTGGGTTGCTGGTACTGGGCCGTAACCCATGATTGAAGGATCGCAGCCAGCGATAGCCATAGACTTCACGCGAGCGCGAATCTTAAGGCCAAGTGCGTTAGCTTTCTCTTCGCTCATGATAAGCATTGCAGAAGCACCATCAGACAGAGCTGATGAAGTACCTGCTGTTACTGTGCCGTTTGCTGGGTCAAATACCGGACGCAGCTGGGATAAGCCTTCAACTGTTGTCTCTGGGCGAATGACTTCGTCGTAATCCAGAGTGAACAGAGAACCGTCTGCAGCGTGAGCTTCGGTTGGCAGGATTTCATTTTTGAAACGACCTTCAACCGTAGCTGCTTGAGCGCGAGCATGTGAGCGTGCTGCGAATGCATCTTGGTCTTCACGGCTAATACCGTGCATTTTGCCTAACATCTCAGCGGTTAGCCCCATCATACCGGCCGCTTTTGCTACGTGTTTTGACATGCCTGGGTGAAAATCAACACCATGGTTCATTGGTACGTGGCCCATGTGCTCCACACCACCAATCAGGCAGATTTCAGCATCACCAACCATGATAGAGCGAGTTGCATCATGCAAAGCTTGCATAGATGAACCACATAAACGGTTGACTGTTACAGCACCAATCTCAATCGGTAGACCAGCAAGCAAGGCAGCGTTACGTGCAACGTTGAAGCCTTGCTCTAGTGTTTGTTGTACACAACCCCAGTAAATATCTTCAATTTCGACAGGGTTTACTTCTGGGTTGCGCTCTAAAATGCCTTTCATCAAATGTGCAGAAAGATCTTCAGCACGAGTGTGACGGAAAGCTCCACCTTTGGAACGTCCCATTGGGGTGCGAAGGCAATCAACAACAACTACATTTTTCATTTTGCTATTCCTTTTCCAAATGTGGGTTACAGAGAACTGGCTTGTTGGCTGTCGTAAAAGCTTTCGCCCTTCGCTGCCATATCAAGCAATAGCTGAGGAACTTGGTACATTGCACCTAAGTCTTGGTAGCCTTTCGCCATTTCAACGAAGTTACCAATGCCCACACTGTCTAAGTAGCGGAATACGCCGCCTCTAAATGGAGGGAAGCCTAAACCGTAAACCAGTGCCATATCCGCTTCTTGCGGTGTCGCGATAATGCCTTCTTCTAGACAAAGCACCACTTCGTTGATCATTGGAATCATCACGCGCTGGATAATTGTTTGGTCATCAAAATCTTGTGGTGCTTGACATACGTCAGCCAAGATAGGAAGAATGTCTTCAGAGAAGGTCTTCTTCGGACGACCACGCTTGTCTACGCTGTATGTGTAGAAACCGCTACCGTTTTTCTGACCGTATTTTTCAGCAACGTAAAGTGCATCAATCGCATCACGACCTTCTTTGCCCATACGCTCTGGGAAACCTTGCGCCATCACAGCTTGTGCGTGGTGTGCAGTGTCTAGGCCTACAACGTCTAGTAAGTAAGCCGGGCCCATTGGCCAACCGAACTTGCGCTCCATCACTTTATCGATCTTAGTGAAATCAGCACCGTCGCGTAGCAACATGCTGAAACCGCCAAAGTAAGGGAAAAGTACACGGTTAACGAAGAAGCCTGGGCAGTCGTTAACAACGATTGGGGATTTACCCATCTTCGCTGCGTAAGCAACCACGCGATTGATGGTCTCTTCTGAAGTTTGTTCACCACGGATGATCTCAACCAAAGGCATGCGATGCACAGGGTTAAAGAAGTGCATGCCACAGAAGTTTTCTGGGCGCTTCAGTGATTTCGCTAGCAGGTTGATCGGAATTGTAGAGGTGTTTGATGTTAGAACCGTGTCTTCACCAACCAAACCTTCCACTTCGCTCAGTACTGCTGCTTTTACTTTCGGGTTTTCTACTACTGCTTCAAGAATCACATCCGACTGTTCTACACCCGCGTAATGCAGGCTTGGAGTAATAGAAGACAGAATACCTGCCATCTTGAATCCATCTAAGCGACCGCGTGATAAGCGTTTATTCAACAGCTTAGATGCTTCGTTCATACCTAGATCAAGCGATGCTTGTGCGATGTCTTTCATCATCACTGGCACGCCTTTTAGAGCTGATTGGTAAGCAATACCGCCGCCCATGATACCTGCACCAAGTACGGCTGCACGCTCAGTTGCTTTGTTTGCTGACTTACCCGCTTGTTTCGCTAAGCCTTTGATGTACTGGTCATTCAGGAATAAGCCAACTAATGCTTTTGCTTCTTCCGATTTCGCTAGCTTAACGAAGTGCTTACGTTCGATGTCGAGTGCTGCATCGCGATTGCTGCGTGCTGCTTCTTCAATCGCAATCACAGAAGTAATCGGAGCTGGGTAGTGAGGCCCTGCTTTTTGAGCAACTAAGCCCTTCGCCATGGTAAAGCTCATCATCGCTTCGAGTTTGCTTAGTGAAAGCGCTGATGTCTTTTGTTTACGGCGTAGCTGCCAGTCTAATTTTTCATTAGCAGCCAGAGAAACGGTATTGATTGCCGATTCTAGTAACTGGTCTGTTTCAACAATCGCATCTAACAAGCCAACTTTAAGCGCTTCATCTGCACGGCATGCTTTGCCTTGCGTGATAATTTCCATTGCGCTGTCAGCACCGATAACACGAGGTAGGCGCACACAACCACCAAAACCAGGCATGATGCCAAGTTTGGTTTCAGGTAGACCAATGCTGGTGGTCTTGTCACCGATACGGAAATCGGTAGCGAGTACACATTCACAGCCGCCGCCAAGGGCATGGCCACGCATCATTGAAAGAGTTGGGACAGGAAGGTCTTCGAGCTTGCTGAAGATTGAATTAGCGAATCTTAACCATTCATCAAGTTCTGCTTCTGGCTTAGCAAATAGGCCAAGAAATTCAGTGATGTCTGCGCCTACAATGAACGCGTCTTTGTTTGAAGTTAAGATTAAACCACGTAATCCTGCGTGAGCATTAAGAGCATCTAACGCTTTATCTAGTGATTCTAAAGTAGCAAGGTCGAGTTTGTTTACAGAGGCTGGTGCACAGAAGCTTAATTCCGCAATACCATCTTGTAATTCCTTTACCTGTAGGGTGTTAGCTTGGTAAATCATTGTCTATCTCCATGACATACAATCCACGATTGTTTGAGAGAATCTTGTTATCTTTCTATTATTGTAGAATACCTGGTAAGACCAGTTATCTTAGTCTGTACCTCTGCTTGATTAATTTCAATACATTTTTTAAACAATTGTTTAACATTGTGCGATGGCACAGATCCTCTAACCCTTATTATTCACGCGTGATACACTTCGTCGCTCTTATTAACTAAGTTAACGATATGAATGAACAGCCTTATTTAATACCTTCTGCGTCGGCTCTGTTTGAAGAAGAGATAAAAAAGAGCGTCTTTATTACGCATCTTGCTCATACTCCAAGTGTTGAAGCTGCAAAACAGTTCGTAGAACAGGTGAAAAAAGAGCATTCTTCAGCACGACATAACTGTTGGGGTTTTGTTGCTGGTCGACCTGAAGACTCAATGCTTTGGGGTTTCAGTGATGATGGTGAACCCTCGGGTACAGCGGGTAAGCCTATCTTGGCGCAACTATCGGGCTCTGGTGTCGGTGAATTAACGGCTGTTGTGACGCGCTACTCTGGCGGAATTAAGCTTGGAACCGGCGGTTTGGTTAAGGCTTACGGCGGTGGCGTACAACAAGCTCTCAAGCTGCTTCAAACTATCGAGAAAAAAATAACCACAAAATTACGGCTAGAGTTAGACTATGGCTTTGTGCCGATCGCACAATCCATCATGGCTCAGCATCAGGCTGTTGAGGTCCAAGCGGATTATGGTGTTCAAGTTGAGCTTATTATTGAAATAGAGCTCCTTCAGGTAGATTCGTTTACCCAAACCATGATCAATAAAAGCGGTGCTAAGGCACTGGTAACGAAAGTCAAAGACAACTAGGAAGTGTGAAGCATTTCGCTTCGTTCAATAGCTCATGCAATTTCGCTCAATTATTCGAATCGTCGGATTATTATTAGCACTTTTTAGTGTATCAATGCTTGCTCCTGCGCTCGTCGCACTGATCTATCGAGATGGTGCGGGTGTGCCATTTGTGACGACCTTCTTCGTTCTCTTATTCTGTGGAGCAACTTGCTGGTTTCCAAACCGACGTTATAAGCATGAATTGAAAGCGCGTGATGGCTTTTTGATTGTTGTTCTGTTTTGGACGGTAATCGGTAGTGCGGGTGCGCTGCCGTTTTTGATCGCCGATAACCCCAATGTGTCGGTAACCGATGCTTTCTTCGAATCCTTCTCTGCATTAACTACGACAGGTGCGACCGTAATTGTCGGCCTCGATGATCTGCCTAAGGCGATTCTTTTTTATCGTCAGTTCCTACAATGGTTTGGTGGTATGGGTATCATCGTATTAGCGGTAGCCATCCTTCCTGTTCTCGGCATCGGTGGTATGCAGCTATATCGTGCAGAAATCCCGGGTCCAGTAAAAGACAGTAAGATGACTCCGCGTATTGCTGAAACGGCAAAAGCGCTTTGGTACATCTATCTGAGTCTAACGATTGCTTGTGCGGTGGCGTTTTGGCTTGCAGGCATGAGCTTCTTTGATGCTATCAGTCATAGCTTCTCTACTATTGCGATTGGTGGCTTCTCGACTCACGATGCGAGTATGGGCTATTTCAACAGTCCAGCGATCAACATGATTACGGTCGTGTTCCTTCTTATCTCTGCGTGTAACTATTCGCTTCACTTTGCTGCATTTGCTTCTGGTGGTGTGCATCCTAAGTATTATTGGAAAGATCCTGAATTTCGCGCCTTTATCTTTATTCAAGTAGTCTTGTTCTTAGTTTGTTTCTTATTACTGCTTAATCACCACTCTTATGACTCGTATTATGATGCTTTTGATCAAGCGTTGTTCCAAACGGTGTCTATTTCAACAACCGCAGGCTTCACCACCACAGGTTTCTCTGAGTGGCCGTTATTCTTACCTGTGCTGCTTCTGTTCTCTTCTTTTATAGGGGGCTGTGCAGGTTCAACGGGCGGTGGTATGAAAGTCATTCGAATCTTATTGCTTACTCTGCAAGGTGCTCGTGAAATGAAGCGCCTTGTCCACCCGCGTGCTGTCTATACCATCAAGGTTGGCGGTTCTGCGTTACCACAACGTGTTGTTGATGCGGTTTGGGGCTTCTTCTCTGCATACGCATTGGTTTTTGTGGTTTGTATGTTGGCTCTTATTGCTACTGGGATGGATGAGCTGAGTGCTTTCTCTGCCGTAGCGGCAACATTGAATAACCTTGGCCCGGGCTTAGGTGAAGTGGCAATGCACTTCGGCGATGTGAATGATAAGGCCAAATGGGTGTTGATCGTATCTATGCTGTTTGGTCGTTTAGAGATATTCACCTTATTAATTTTATTGACCCCTACGTTTTGGCGTAGCTAAGGACAACATTGTGGCAAAAGCTCTATTTTTGTATTCAAGCCGTGAAGGGCAGACCAAGAAAATCTTGAACTATATAAAAGAAGAAATGAGTGAGTTCGAATGTGAGCTTCAAGATCTGCACACTATTGGCAAGGTGGACTTTGCTCAGTACGACAGAGTGTTGATTGGCGCATCGATTCGTTATGGCCACCTTAATAAGAAGCTATATCAATTTATTGATGCCAACCTTACTCAGTTGCAATCAAGCAAGGTTGCGTTCTTCTGTGTTAACTTAACGGCGCGTAAAGAAGACCAAGGCAAAGATACACCAGAAGGCAGTGCGTATATTAAGAAGTTCCTTACCAAGTCTCCATGGCAGCCGACTTTAATCGGTGTATTTGCAGGTGCCCTCTATTACCCACGTTATAACTGGTTCGATAGAACCATGATCCGCTTTATTATGAATATGACAGGTGGTGAAACGGATACAACGAAGGAAGTTGAGTACACAAACTGGGAAAAAGTCTCTTTGTTCACTGAAAAACTGAAGAATATGTAAGATAAAAGCCTACTTTTGAGGCGTTTTGAGTTCTTTTTAATCGAACGAATAAAAAAACGAAAAAAACTTAAAAAAGGGCTTGCCAGTGTGATCGAAATCTCTATAATGCCACCTCGCTGACACGGGATGGCTTCTTAGGAAACCAGAACGAATCAGCAAGCCAAATTAGCCAAGCCAAGCGCTTGAAAAAAGTTTT